>JBGUOI010000047.1:0-16933 GCA_045118075.1 Porcincola sp.
CACCGTTGGAATAAGCAGGGCCTCGATTTGGAAAATCTACTTCCTTATCTGTCCGCATTTCTGGGGCACAATGATTTCAAAGGAACACAGGTTTACCTTCGCCTGACCGCAGAAATGTATCCTGACATTACAGAAAAGATGGATCAGATCCTTTCCAGATATGATAGAGGAGCATTTGCCGATGAAGAAGAATAGCAATGAATTTCCACGCATGCTGGCTGGTTTTCTATCAACGTATCTCACCAGGGAAAAGAACCTCACGCAGGATACTGAAGCTTCCTATCACGATGTATTCCGCATATGGTATCTGTTCTGCCAGAAAAAGTACAATGCTGATACCATTTCGATTGGATTCGAGGACTTTAATAAGCACAGAATTGAGGAATTCCTTGACTGGCTGGAAAAGGACCGCAACTGTTCTATTGCCACCAGAAATCACCGCCTGTCGGTAATAAAAAGTTTTGCCAGATATGTAAGCTTTGAGAAACCAGACCTTGTTTTTGAGATGAATCAGATCAGATCCATTGCTTACAAAAAAGGTGATAAACCATGTGTTCAGTATCTTACGGAAAAGGAAATAGAAATCCTGCTCAATCAGCCGAATCTGTCGGATTGTTATGAGCGAAGGGATTATTGCCTTTTACTGACACTTTTTGACACTGGCGCCCGGGTTTCAGAACTTATCAATATCAGGAAAAATGACATTTCCTTTGGCTCAGTCAACACGATAATTCTTCACGGGAAGGGCCGGAAGGATCGAATCATTCCTATAACAAAGACTACTTCACAGGTGCTCCGAAAGTATTTGAAAACTGTGGAAATCGATCATTCAAATCCTTCGGAAGCTTATTTGTTTCAGAACCGCTACGGCAAACAGATGACACGCTGGGCTGTGACGGATATCCTTAAGAAATATGACACCAGAGCAAGAGCAGACAGCCATTATCACCCGATGGCGCCAGTTACACCGCATGTCATCCGGCACTCCAAGGCAATGAGCCTGTTGAAAGCAGGCGTAAACCTCATTTATATCAGAGACTTTCTCGGACACAGTGACGTCCAGACAACTCAGATTTACGCGAGGGCAGATATGACTCTTAAGATGAAGGCGATTGCTTCAGCTGAAACATATGTAGACAGAAGCAGCGAAAAAGACTGGACAAGCGATGCAGAATTAATGGAATGGCTTCTTTCAAGATCAGGTTGATTTTTAATGTGGAGCAAGTACTGTAAATGCCGCAAGATTTGGGGAGTTCTATACCTGCTCCACATAAGAATAAAATCTCATAATACGAATTATGTGGAGGACTACATAACGTGTACAGCCATGCCACAGGTTCCATGTGGTAGACATTGGCATCCTCCTTTCGATTATTCTGGCTTGTTGGTTTCGATCTCTCCTTATGGTATATCATCCCCGATGCCGCCGAACAAGCTGCCCGTGACAGAAGTAATATCGTCGAGCGGGATTACAGCTTCTCCGACGGTGATCGTGCCAGATACATCATCGATCTTCCGGCAGATTCCGGACACGGTTTCATATAAGCCGCCGGTACCGTAGGCGAAGCTGTTCCTGTCCGTGCAGGGAGAAAAATACTGAACGGAAATCTGCGGCATATTTTTACGGACTTCTTTACTATTCCGGGTCAGGCTGCGTAGGATGGCCAGTTTTTGGTCCAGTTCTTCATGTTCCTCTTCGCTTAAATGTCTCCTGTCGCAGTATTGTACTTCCTTGCTCGCGATGCAGTCACCAAACCCTGCCAGGGCGTCAAAAGCGGAGAAGATTTTTGCTCTGTGTATGGTATCCATCGGCGGATGTTTCCTCCAGAAGTCATCATACTTCTCATGCCGCGGCCTTCCGTGGAGGAAGAGCGAACGGTATTCAAAATTCACCGGCATCGGCATGTAGCCGACCATTGCTGTGCTCATGGCAATCTCCTTATATTTCAGAGGGGTCAAGTGCCCCCGTTCTTCCTGATTTATGGCCACCAATTTGAAGATTTCTCTCCATGGTGGTGGCTCCTTCCAGCATGTTCAATCCCTTCACGACGGCATTTTTTCCGTATTTCTGCCGTATCTCCAGCATCGCTCCCTGTATGGCCTTCTCCCGCTTTAATGCTTCATAGTCCGTGAACAGGTCCAACTGGTACAGGCCGTTGTCGGCAGTGGTCTTATCTGCATTGACGCCGAGCCGCCGGATCAGGAGCCGGTGATCTACCTTTTTGTCAAATGCCTCTGCCATAGCATGTGATACAGTTGCATAGGAACTGGTAGCACTGGTGAAGCGGACTGTCCCGTTTGTATGCTTTGGATGGGGTCTGCCATAGAAATCGATGGAGAGTGGACCGTCATAATTCGGGCATTCCTCGAGGCTTTTCCAGTCAAAACTGACCCACCAGGTGAAAACGCGGGAAACCAGGTTCTTCCGGTACATATCGGCACAGAGCACATCGATCATTTCCAGAAATACGATGCGGGCTTCCTGGAACTTATACGGCCTTGGCAGCACCTGTCCGTTCGACAGGCTGTTCCTTGACGGCCTGAAGCTCTTGATATCCTGCATGCGAACAGGCTCAATCCCCCAGGCGTGATCGATCAGGATCTCTCCATCAATACCGAATTCCTTATAAAACCATTCTTCATTGAAAACAGATCTCTCCGCGACATCCCTCATGGTGTACATGTGGTTTTTCTGCAGACGGTTTGCCTTGCCCGGGCCGATCTGCCAGAAATCCGTAAGAGGTCTGTGGTCCCAGAGACGGAAACAATACGAGCTTTCGTTCAGCTCCGCGATCCGTACCCCGTCCTTGTCCGCGGGCATCTTTTTCGCGGTGATGTCCATCGCGACCTTGGCAAGATACAGGTTTGTCCCGATCCCTACCGTGGCGGTGATGCCGGTAGTCTTCAGGACATCCCGGATCATGGCCATTGCCATGATGTGGGCCGGATGGTTCCCTGTCCTTTCTGCCTCTGCTTCATACAGATGCAGGTACGGCGTCGCATAGACAAATACTTCATCCACACTGTATACGTGGATGTCCTCCGCCGCGGCGTACCGCAGGTAAACGGAGTAAATCAGGGCAGATACCCGCTCATACTCTGCCATCCGGGGCGTCGCGATATAGTAGAAGACCCGGGTATGGTGCGTCTTTTCATAGAGCCGGATGGCCTGTTTGGCTTCAAAAAGCCTTGGACGGGAGGGAACGCCGATCGCTTTCAGCGCCGGGCTGACGGCCAGACAGATTGTCTGGTCGGATCTGGTCGGATCCGCCACGAGGAGGTTTGCTTTCAGGGGATCCACACCCCGCGCCACGCATTCGATCGAAGCGTAAAAAGACTTCATGTCGATCGCGATAAACGTATCCGGAGGGAAAAATTTCTGCTCCTCATCCGTATTGTGTTGTGGTGGATCACATGTTCCCGGAGAGCCCGTATACGGCCTGTTCGCCGCCGGCATGTCGATCACCTCCTCTGCCATTAAGAACATCTGTTCGCCTCTGCGGGTGAAATATAAGGCAGACGTCAGCCTGCCCGTATAAAGCTTTTTTGCGTAATAGTCAGTCTTTCATGTGATCTGAGATGATCCCGGATCACAGTTCACCGGCATTATCCCCGATGGTTCCGAGGAAATTCCGTCTGGGGAGGTCGGGAAGCTTGTACAGCATCTTACCTCTGCCATTCATTTCATGCTGTTTGATCAGCAGGAGGTTCACATTGAGATTCATTGCCCTGGCTGTCTGCACGATATCATAGCCATAGGAGATGTATTCGTTCATTTCATCTTCGTCAATCAGGAGATTGGCGGCAAATATATTCGCCTCATATTCCGTACTGTTCCTGATATCAAAGATCTCATATTCGTAAATGGTCTGATTCTTCCTTTTCTGGCAGATTTTTCTGTGGAGCATGGCATGGCCAAGCTCATGGGCACAGACGATCCGTTTCATTTCATCGGAAAGATTGTTGTTGATGAAGATGAAGGGGACATTCAGCATGAGGGAGAATGCGCCTTTCTGCCCGATGAAATCGTCCCGGTACATGATTTCGATGCCTTTTTCACGGCAGATCCGGAACGGATCACGGGTGCCGTATCTGCTGATCAGTTTCGAGGGAATGAGATAAGCGTCCGGATTCTTCATAGAACACCACTCCTTTCGGGAGGGTGGTTCCCTTTATAGATACGCATGCGCATCATTTGCGAGACTGGCATCACGTCTCTTCCTCATCCCTGTATTTCTTCGGGACGAACTTGCGGTTAATCTCCTTGGCCCTCCAGTAGGCATCCTGGAGAGCACGCATCATGGCATCCATGTCCCGTTCTTCCAGTTCACCGCCGGCATAGAGCGCCTCGACATCTTTCACCAGCTTTTCCGCCTGGCGTCTGCCTCGGCTGCCGTATTTCTCGGAAGCCTGAATGGTGAATTCCGCATTTTCATCCATAAGAGAGGAAAGATCGATATCCAGCACCTCGGCAAGACGCACGTAGCTGTCCTTGCTTTTCGGCATACGGGAACCACTCTCATAGTTTATGATCGTCCGGACGGCGATGCCTGTTCTTGCCGCGAGTTCCTTTTGGGATAATCCCCTTTCTTTTCTGGCTGCGCGGACCTTTTCTCCGAATGTCATTGGGTGACCTCCTTTACAATCTTCTTCAAGTTGCACTTGACAGAGGTGAAACACACGGTTATAATGAGTCACGTGAAATGCAACTTGCATTTTAATAATAGTGCAACATACGGAAGTTGTCAAGCGGTTTTTCAGATATTATCATAGGATTTCTCCTACAGATCGAAAAACCGGATGATAGTTCCGGGAAGCAAATTGCAGATCTTGCATTTCGAGAGAAAATGCCGCCTCCGAACGTACTGTAAATGTAGCAGAGGAACTGTCCGTGCATGAGGACAATGACCAAAATATTTTCGGAGGTCGGTGGAAACTGGGAGGCAAGGAGGACCAGATGAAGAAACGGACAGGAATCCGGTGCCGGGAAGAACCGGCGGGATGAAGAGGAACAATTGGAACCAGATAATAGAGGGCCTTTATGGCACCGGGATGGCAGCATGTGGTAACTGCCTCTCCCGGTCGGAACCGTCAAAGCAGGTTCTGCCATCTTATATATCGACTTGCTGCAGGCAGCATAGCTTTGGTGCTTCGGAACGGCCCGCAGTCAACTCATCAACGGTTTTGTTTCCCTTATCCGTTTGAGTGATAGAAATCTTTATCATTTGGAGGATGCTTGATGAGAACAACGAAAGGTACAAGGAAGATCAATGATTGGGAAAAGGCCCCGGGTAACATGATCACATGCCCAAAGTGCGGAAAGATCCTGCAGAAAAGCATGCAGACGAATTCCATTATTTACTGTCCCCGGTGTAGTTATGAGAACTATACCTGGCAGGAAGGCAACATGAAGATGCAGTGTTCTGCAAGCCTTCTGGAGGCGGAAAATGCCGGCGAGTATTTAAAGACCATAGTGCGTGCCATGAAGATGTTGAGGCAGTCGCCGATCCGTGAATATGAATTTATCCTGGAGGACGATCCGGTCTGACAGGGGTACAATGACAACCGAATAGAGTGAGGCTTTTCATGAATTCGTCGTACCGGCCGAAGAAGCGCGGAAGTTCGGCATGACTGGCCAAGAGTTTGCTAACGAAGGCTGTATCTGACAATAGAATCACCAGGAGCCCGGCAAAACGTTTTTGTAAGACCAAAGGGGAATCCTTCGGAACGCGTATCAAAACTGATACGCCTTTCGGAGAGCCTTGAGGGAACAAGGATACTATGTTCTTTTCTCAGGCAGAGTCCGCAAACGGTCTTATGAAGAGATCGTTTTGCTGGGCTCTTTTTTGTTGCCGGAAAAAGCTTTGAAAGTTTTTTGCCGAGGGGTGGATCCCTTCAGCCTGATTTTTCTGGGGTAGTGGAAGAAAGATGTACACGACGAAGCATAGGAAAGATTTTCGAAAAAAAGTGAACGGAACTACTTTCCTGGAGTCCCGAAACCTTGGGGTTGTTGGAAGGAGGAATAATGTATGACTGCAATCTGGAGAAGAGAAGATATTCCATATGACGCGATGGGAGATTATAGCGCGTTTCATTTTGCGGATGATGAAAGAGAGGAAACAAAATGCGAGGACCAGGATAGGGAAGCAGAAGAAAAGATCCAAGAGAAATAATCATGGCTGAAGCTTATGCCGGAAGCCTGATCAACCAGTAACCAATAGGAGATGCGAGCAGGTCTCGGTACTCCCGTTAAAAAAAACGGGCGTGCCTGAGGCCTTATTCCAGTGCAGTTTATCACAGTAATGGCAAATGGCCGCCCAACGCCGAGAGGCAGAAAGGTGACCATTATGATGACATTACGTGAGCTGATGAACAAAGTGGATGATGTTTCCGGAGTGGAAAGAGTACCGTCGGTCGTAGCACTGCTTGATACTGGAAGCCCGGTTGTCGCATCAGAGAGGATGGGAGAGGAAATTGAAGTGACAGCGTTCCGGAACGGCTTTGTGATCTATCAGAATGGAGTTCATGCGACTGTATTTCCCGCTCACAAATGCAAGGAGTATGTGGAGAAAGATGTTATGAAGACAGAACATGTTCTTCCGTTTGAGGCATTTGCGGACCAGCCCTGGCAGATCCGGGCCTTTATGGAAGGGGAGAGACGCCTGGTTCACAACATGAATTCCCGCAGACAGTATGCCAACGAATTATCCTATGATGCATATATCGATGGCTGGGACATGCTTTCGGATGAAGGAGAGCATGATCCGCTCCGTATTCTGATTGAAGAGGAAATCAGTAAAGAAGAGAAGATTCGGCTTCATAGCATTCTTGAGACACTAACAGAAAAGCAGAAGTATATCCTTTTTGAATGCGTGGTAAACGGCAGAATGCAGATCGATGTGGCCAATGAGATGGGAACAACCAGGATGAATGTAACCATTTCCCTCAGAAGGTCGCTGAAAAAGCTTCGTGAAGGTTTTGGGATCGCCGACAGGAGTTTCCCAAGGAATCATTTTTATCGTCCGAAAGATTGATTGGGAACTGATCAGATAGATAGCATGTAACGACCCGCAGGGCGGCAATATAATCTGCCGCCCTGTTTTTTTTTGGAAATTTTCCATTTAGGAAGCTTTCCTGGGGCCGTGCCGCGGTGGGGTAAGTGGAAGGAATGAGTAAAAAACATTTCGGAAAGGAGGATCTGCCCCATGAAAACATAGAGCAGTTTTTATCTATGTCGGTAACCAGAAGGCGAAAAAGAGTATCCCGCAGTATTTGCGCGGAAGAAAGGAACGAAGCAAGAATGAGAAAGAAGAAATGGACAAACAGAGTGATTTCCGGATTCTTATCAGCCATTATGATGTTGTCCACAGCAGCGGCGCCGGTGACAGCGTTTGCATCGGAACTGATTCCGGAGGAAGAACTGAAGGCTTACGTGGAAGCCCTGCCGGAACTGGATCAGGTGAAGGATACCCTGGATGCAGATGAGATCGTTACCGCGAAGGATCTGGAAGTGGAATTTGAAGCAGAGATTGATCTGAAGAAGGATTTCACGAATATCGAGATCCCGGACAAGGAAAAAGTGAATGTGAAGTTTTATGAAGCGAAGGACGCGGACAAAGCAGACTTTTCCACCGGGAAGGCCGGCACTTATAAGGCCGTCTATTACGTGGAACCGGCCAATGAGCAGCATCCGGTGTACCGAATCAGCCGGAATATCATGGTAAAGGAGCCGGTGACGGAAGCACAGACAGAGGGTCAGTCTTCCGATGGCGGTGATGAATCCGGAGAAAGTGAAGACGCGGAGGACTCGGAGGCAGACCCCGAACCACAGCCCCGGACGGTGACGGATCCGGAGACGGAAGCTGCCGAAATCCCTGAGACGGCTGCTCCGGAATCCGTTTCCGAAACAGAGGAATCTCATATCATTTACGAGTTTACCGAGGAAGCGTATGAACTGGAAATGGCAGCTGCACAGGAAACCACACAGGCCACGGAGGAGGCAGAAACCACTTCTGCTGCGATTGAAGAAACTGTGCCGGAGACAGCAGATGCGGAGCGTACAGCACAGACAGAAGAAGTGATGACTTCGCAGGGGGAATCCGTGACGCCGACATCAGAAACGGATGAGCAGGAAACAGCCGGGGCATCGGAAGAAACAGCAGTGCCTGAAGAAACCGATGTACCTGCAGAAACTACCGAAAGCGCGGAAACAGGCAGTTCTGAGGAAGCAAAGCCTGAGGAAGAGACGAAGCCGGAAGAGGCTGAGACAACTGCAGAGGAAACCGAAGCAGTTTCCACTGCGGAGGATCCGGCCATAATCGTCATCTCTTCGGAAGAGATGGATGAGATGCTGGAAGAAGCGGAAACTCAGGATACCTATGATGAAGAATCCGGATGGACGGTTTCGGGCGTGATCCAGTGGGCGACGGAGGAGGAAGAGATTGATCTTGCTGCGCTTGGGTTTGGTGAAACCGTCAGTTTTGAGGTGCCGAGGCTTCGGGGAGCGAAAGCGGCATCAACCCAGACCGTTGATGTTACCTGCGGCACCTGCTACCAGTATGAAGACTATGGCCTGGGCACATATCAGACCCACAAGTATACGGTTAAGTTCGGCAGCGTGAGCGCCACCGCTTACTGTGTACAGCCGTCCCGCGGCGTACCGGGAGACGGTACTTTTAAGATCACCAAACTGAAGGATGGGAAAGCCCTTGCAAAGGTATGCTATTACGGCACGAAGGCAGCAGGGGATGAAGGGTTCTTTGCTGAGAAACATCCTGACTTCTCGGCCGGTAAGAGGTTCATTATCACGCATATGGCAGCCGCTTATGCGAACGGAAGCTCGGATGCATTTTCCGGGACCAACGATACCGGTAAAAAGCTGGCGATGGAACTGTACAACTACTGCCAGGATATGCCGAACATTCCGGACGTGGACATGGAATTCTCCGATGACAATGTACAGGCCTATGTGGAAGGGAACAGCCAGCGGACCAAAGTGATCACCTTTAAGGCTGACGAGCTGCAGACCATTACTTTTAAACTGCCGGACGGTGTGAAGCTTCACAATGAATCCACCGGTAAAACCAGTAAAGCCGGCGCTGAGGTTGAGATCGGCGGCGGTACGAAGTTTTACTTCATTGCACCGCTCACGCAGGCAACGGATGTGGGTGTTACCTGGCATTCCAAAATGAAGGGCAGCGTGACAAAGGACTTTTCCGCTTACAAGATCACGACCGGTGACAGCACTCAGGATCTGGCCCTAGTGTTCGGCGAGGCGGTAGGCTCGGATGAAAAATATGTGGAAATGACCGTGACCTGGGTACAGAAATCGAAGCTGACAGTGATCAAGACTGACGAACCGGGCAAGAGGAAACTCTCCGGCGCGGTATTCGGTGTGTATTCCGACAAAGCCTGCACCAACCTGCTTGCCAAGATGCCGGCGACGGATGCGAACGGCTCTTCCACCGTGGAACTGGATGTGACTGGGACGGTGTACCTGAAGGAGCTGACGCCTCCGAAACGCTATCGTGCAAAGATCACGGCAGAGGGTGTTTCCGTGTCAGCCGGTACAACGGCAACAAAGACCATCCCGAATGAAGAGATCATGGGAAGCCTGAAGGTTTACAAAGAAGGCCAGGTGCTGACAGGGGCGACTTCTGACAACAACGGCACCACCTTTAAGTACGAGACCAAAAAGCTGGCAGGTGCGACCTACAGCGTGACCGCCGGGGCAGATATTACGGATCCCGCAGGTACGGTTGTTTATAAGAAAGGCGCAGCCGTTGCCACCCTGAAAACGGATGCGAACGGGGAAGCTGTGCTGAATAACCTGACGCTGGGAACCTACGTGATCACGGAGACGGGGGCACCGAAAAACTATGTGAACAAGGGTGAAAGCAAGACTGTCACGTTGAGTGAAGGCAGCAACAGTGCGGATGCTGTGGTCGGAACGGCGACATTTTCCAATGACCGCCAAAAGGTGGAAGTGACTGCCCTCAAGCAGGATAAGCTGACGCAGACGGTGATTGCTGGCGCACAGTACGGCCTGTATGCGGATGGTGATATCACCAACAATGCCGGCACAGTCATTGTGAAAAAGGATGCCCTGATCGGGAAGGTGACAACCGGAAGTGACGGAAAAGGGAAGTTTACCGCCGATTTGCCTCTCGGTTTCAAGTTCTATGTGAAGGAACTTGCAGCACCGACCAGGTATAAGCTGAACGGCAGCGATATCTACCGTTTCACCACAACCTATACCAATGACAAACAGGCATCCATCACCTTCTCCCATACCTTTGAGAATGAGGAGATCCGCGGAAAGCTGACCATTTACAAAGAGGGTGAAGTGCTTGTCGACGCAGATGTAACGGATGCAGGCACGACTTTCAAATACGAAGTCCGGAAGCAGAAAGGGGCCACATTTGCAGTTTACGCCGGTGCGGAGATCAAATCTGCCGGCGGCCGGGTAATCTACAAAAAAGGCGACCTGGTAAAGGACGGTCTGGTGACCGGTGATGACGGAAGTGTCTCCCTCGACAACCTGTTCCTCGGAACCTATACCGTAAAGGAAACCGGCGCTCCGAAGAACTTTGTGCTGAACGGGGAAAGCAAGGATATCACCCTGTCCCTCGCGAACCTGTCCGGGGAAGTGGTTCTCGGCAACGTGACGATCAGAAACAACCGCCAGAAGGCGAAAGTCACGGTTGTAAAGCAGGATGATACCACGAAGAATCCTCTTCCTGGCGGTATCTACGGCCTCTATGCCGGTGCTGACATCAAGTCTGCCGACGGCAAGGTGGTTGTGAAGAAAGATACGTTCATCGAGAAGGTTACCACAGGAACTGACGGAAGTGCCGTGTACAAATCGGATCTGCCGCTGAATAACAGCTATTACGTGAAGGAACTGCAGGCCCCGAAGAATTATTACCGGAACCAGAAGGATGTTTTCCCGTTTACCTTCAGCTACACCAATGAGAAGCAGGCAGAAGTGGCATTCTCCCATACGTTTGTAAATGAGCGTGTTGATGCCAGGATCGACCTGACCAAGGTGGATGTGGAAACCGGGGAACCCCAGGGAGATGCGAAGCTCGGCAAGGCGACATACGGCCTGTATGCCCGGGAGAATATCGTACATCCGGACGGGAAGACCGGCGTCCTCTATAAGGCCGGTGCCCAGGTGGCGACCCTGACAACCGATGATAACGGTAAGGCTTTTATCGAGGATCTCTACCTCGGGAAGTATTTCATCAAGGAGCTAATCCCGTCGGAAGGGTATCTGCTGGATGAGAAGGAATACGATCTGGACTGTGCTTACGAGGGGGACCTTGTGAAGACGGTAAAGAAGACTGCGACATCCAAAGAGCAGGTCATCAAGCAGCCGTTCCAGGTGATCAAGGCGGCCAACAACGGGAAGACGGATGCGGATCTGCTGAAAGGGGTTGGATTCTCCGCGTACCTCATCAGCTCCCTGCCGACAAAGAAGGACGGAAGCTATGATTTCTCGAAAGCGAAGCCGATCGTCCTGACGGAAAACGGCGGTACGGAGATGTTCACGGATGAGAAGGGCTATGCGGTATCCATCCCGATCCCCTACGGGAAATATATTGTCCGCGAGACAACCACGCCGCACAATTTCACGCCGGTGGATGATTTCAAAGTGACAATCTCGGAGAACCATCCGAAGGAACCGCAGCAGTGGCGTGTCCTGCTGGATGACGAATTCGAGGCGAAACTTATGATCATCAAGAAGGATGATGAGACCAAAAAGCCGGTCCTTCTGCCGAAGACGGAGTTCAAGGTCTATGACATGGACAACAAGAAGTACGTGGAGCAGGTGACCACCTATCCGTCCGTTGTGACGCACAAATCGTACTTCACGGATGAGAACGGGTACCTGATCCTGCCGAACAACCTGAAGATCGGCCATTACCGGATCGAGGAAGTGACGGCGCCTTATGGCTATGTGCTGAACCACAATGCCTTCGAGGTGCTGGTGGATTCCAATACGGCTTACCAGATGGACGGCACTTCCGGTGATGCAATCATCGAAGTGGTGATGGAAAACCAGCCGGTGAAGGGAAAACTGGCCATTAAAAAGTCCGGTGAAGTCCTTGCATACTTTGATAAGGATTTCGGATATGAAATGACATCCCTGGCGGATGCGGAGTTTGCTGTCTATGCAGCGGAAGATATCTATACGCCGGATTACCAGAGAGATGAAAACGGAAACCGGATTGTGATCTATGCGAAGGATGCGCTTGTGGCGACCGTGACGACTGCTGCAGACGGCTCTGCCGTGGTGGAGGATCTGCCGCTTGGTAGTTACCGGATCGAAGAGACGAAAGCCCCGTTCGGGTTTGTGCTGAATACAGAGCCTCAGACCGTCACATTTGCGTATGCGGATCAGGAGACTCCGGTCATTGAGCAGACTGCGGAATTTACCAATGACCGCCAGAAGGTGGAAATCACGGTGGAGAAGCAGGATGTTGAGACCGGGAAGAAGCTCCCAGGCGCGGTATTTGGCCTGTACGCTGCATCTGCAATCGCTTCGGCGGATCATGAAAAGGTGCTGGTGGAGGCGGATACGCTTCTTGAAGAGGTGACATCCGATGAAAACGGGCTCGCTGCGTTCACGCTGGCCCTGCCCCTCGGGCGGTACTATGTAAAGGAGCATAAGGCACCGGCCGGTTACGTCTCTTCCGATGAAATCCTGGACTTTGATGCGGGCTATCAGGGACAGGATGTACCGGTGGTGAAGCTCAATTCCGTGAAGAAGAATGAGCCGACAACCTTTGAATTCACAAAGAGCGATATCACAACCGGAACGGAACTGGAAGGCGCTGTCCTTACGATCCTGACCCGCAAGGGGGATGTGATCGAGCGATGGACTTCTGTGAAGAACGAGCCGCATCTGGTGAAGTGCCTGACTGTGGGCGAGTCCTACGTCCTCAGGGAAGAGTTTGCTCCTTACGGATACCTGCGCGCGACAGATGTGGTCTTTACCGTAGAAGATACGGCTAAGATCCAGAAGGTAGAAATGAAGGATGAAGTGCCGACGGCGCTGCTTATCATCAACAAGAAGGGTGCATTCCTGGATAAAGTATCTCTGCTGGATAACGCCAAGGGCACCGTGGAGCATATGTTTGAGTATATCTCCGGGAGTCTTACGCCTGTCACCTTCGAAGTATACGCTGCGGAGGATATCAAAGCGGCGGACGGCATTGCGCCGGATTACTACAAAAAGGATGATCTCATCGGCACCATTACTACGGACGATACCGGCATTGCGAAGCTGGGTGACCTGCCGGTGGGCAAGTACTATGTGGTGGAAAAAGAGACCGCCTATGGCTACGTGTTGGACAATGCACCGCGATTTGTGGATCTTTCCTACCGCGACCAGAATACACCAATCGTTGTTTATGACGAGAAGTGGGAGAACGCCAGACAGAAAGTGTCCCTGCACCTGGTTAAAAAGGAGAAAGACAGCGAGACTCCGCTGAAAGGCGCGATCTTTGGCCTGTACACCGCAGAGGACATCAAGTCGAAAGACGGGAAAGTCCTGATTGAGAAGGATACCCTGATCGAGCAGAAAACCACGGATGTAAACGGGGAAATCGGCTTCATTGCGGACCTGCCGATTGACGGGAAGTACTATGTGACGGAGCTCTTTGCCCCGAACGGATATGTGAATGCCGGAGAAAAACAGGAATTCACTTTTACCTATGAGGGGAGCGACAAGGATATCCTCTCCTACAGCTTCACCTTCGTGAATGAACCGACTACGGTGGAACTGTCCAAAACAGATATCACAGACGGGAAGGAGCTGCCGGGAGCGCACCTGCGGGTGATTGACGAGAATGCAGTGCTGATTGACGAGTGGGTATCTGAAGAGAAACCGCATATGATTCAGAAGCTGGTGGTCGGCCGTGAATACGAGCTGATCGAGACAAAGCCGGCGGATGGCTATGTGACAGCGGAATCCGTGACATTTAAGATCGAGAATACCGGTGAGGTCCAGAAGGTGAAGATGGAGGACGATGTGACAAAGGTATACCTGTCCAAGTCCGATATCACTGACGGAAAACCGGTGATCGGCGCAAAGCTCAGCATCATCGACGAGGCCGGAAAGGTCGTGGAGACCTGGACGACTACGGAGGAGGAACACTATATCGAAAAGCTGCCCATCGGCAAATACACGCTCCGTGAGGAAACCGCCCCTGCCGGGTATCTGGTGGCAGAGGATGTGCTCTTCACCGTAAAGGATACCGGCGTGGAGCAGAAGGTCGAGATGAAGGATGATTACACGAAGGTGGAGATTACCAAATCTGACATCACCGACGGAAAGCCGGTCATCGGTGCGAAGCTGACTATTTTCGATAAGGATGGTAAGGAAGTCGAAAGCTGGGTAACGGAAGAAAAGCCGCACTATATCGAGAAGCTGCCGGTCGGCGAGTACACTCTTCGTGAGATGACAGCACCGGACGGATATCTGAGGGCGGAAGATGTGAAATTCACCGTGAAGGAAACAGGAGAAATCCAGAAGGTCGCCATGAAGGATGACTACACCAAGGTGGAAATTTCCAAGCAGGATATCACCAACAGCAAGGAAATCCCCGGTGCAAAACTGACCATCTTTGACAAGGATGGAAAGGAAGTGGAAAGCTGGGTATCCGAGGAGAAGCCGCACTATATCGAAAAGCTTCCGGTCGGCGAGTACACCCTTCGTGAGGTGACTGCCCCGGACGGCTATGAAGTGGCGGAGGATGTGAAGTTTACGGTCGCGGAGACCGGCGAAATCCAGACAGTCGTCATGAAGGACGCACCGAAGAAGCAGCCGGAGACGCCGACTACGGAAACGCCCACTAACCCGACCAATCCAACGAACCCGACTAGCCCGACGAATCCGTCCACGCCGACTACTTCGACAGAGACACCGAAGGAGACGCCAACAACGCCGAAGACCGGCGATGACCGGAACCCGCTTCTGTGGCTGCTGCTTCTTGGCATCGGCGGATGCATGGCCGGCGCAGCCTGGTATCTGCGGAAGAAGGAAGATAATGATCAGAATCAGGATTGATAACTGATCCGAAGTGCTGAAAGGCACAGGGAATGAGAAGCCCCTGGTTTTGACTGGGGGCTATTTCCCATGTTTTCAAGGACTTTTTTATAAAATAGTCAAAACTTATTCATCAGAATATGGTATCATTCTCGTACAACTCATCAACGGCAAAGATAAAAACGCAACGTGCGCCGCAAGGTGTGCCAGAGCCGGTAGGTAGCCCGGCCGTCCTGTCAGGTATTCGACAGGGTAAGTAACCCTCCCCTCCTGGGTCGTCCGTTCTTTGTCCCTGTCTCAAAAACAAGGAGGGAACATGATGGACAAGTCGTGCGGAAAGCTGACGGTTTATTTTGAGGAACCATTCTGGGTAGGGGTCTTCGAGCGGATCACCGATGGAAAACTCTCTGTCTGTAAAGTCACATTTGGAGCGGAACCGAAGGATTACGACGTTCTGGACTTTGTACTCAGGCATTACCATGACTTGAAATTCAGCCCGGCTGTCGAAGCCGGGGAAAAACAGACTGCTGACAATCCGAAGCGAAGGCAGAGGAATGCCAGAAAACAGCTGCACAATACCGGGATTGGGACAAAATCCCAGCAGGCACTGCAGCTTATGCGGGAGGAAATGAAAACCGAACGCAGGCAGGTCAGCAGGGAACAACGGGAAGCACAGAAACAGCAGCAGTTTGAGCAGCGTCAGAAGAAACGGAAAGAAAAGCACAAAGGGCATTGATCATGAAGCTGAAGAATGTACTGATCGTTGTAAAGGACATCGAAAAGGCCAGACAGTTCTACCATGACCTGTTTGGCCTTACGATGATCCTGGACAATGAAGGAAACATGATCCTGACGGAAGGGCTGGTCCTGCAGGATGAAAAGATCTGGAAAGAATTTCTTGGCAGGGATATTATTCCTGAGAATAATTCCTGCGAACTGTATTTTGAAGAGCGTGATATCGAAGGGTTCATAGAGAAACTGGAGAGACTGTATCCGGATGTCCGGTATGTCAACCGGTTGATGACTCACAGCTGGGGTCAGAAAGTTATTCGTTTCTATGATCCTGACGGGAACCTGATTGAAGTCGGGACACCTATGTAATATGACAAATATCATCACCATCATCCGGATCATCTGCAGTATGGTTCTTCTGCTCTTTCCCGCATTTTCGCCAGCGTTCTATGTTCTGTATCTTATTGCCGGGTTCAGTGACATGATAGACGGGGCAGTTGCAAGGAAAACGGGAAGTGTCAGTGAAGTCGGTTCGAAACTGGATACGGCGGCCGATTTTGTTTTGATCGTTGTATGTCTGATAAAGCTGTTGCCGATCCTTCACGCGCCATCATGGCTTATCACTTGGATCATCGTGATTGCCGCAGTCAAGGTAATCAATCTGATTTCAGGGTATGTGTTGCGAAAAGAGTATGTTGTACTCCATACAATGATGAATAAGGTGACAGGTGTATTACTATTTTTCCTGCCTCTAACATTAACAATAATTGATCTGAAATACAGCGGCATGGTCGTTTGCATGGCGGCGACATTTGCGGCTGTACAAGAGGGTCACCTGATTAGAACAGGAGTCGAAATATAAGCGACTAAGGCCTGTGAGCCTGATGGGAGGTACTTCATGAACAGTGGCAAAACAATCTGCTGCAGTACAATCATATCGAATGGACAGAGTGGGTAGTGAATTAAAAAAATGAAAATCAGGGCTTGACTCTACCATTATGGGAGGCATTACGGTAATGATGAGCTCAAAAACCCCATGGGAGGAAAACCAATGCTGAGAATCGGTGAATTTTCAAAACTCTCCAGAGTCAGCATCCGAATGCTTCGCCATTACGATGATATTGGCCTGCTGAAACCGGCCCTGAT
>JBGUOI010000048.1:0-2137 GCA_045118075.1 Porcincola sp.
TTAGCTGGCGGACTTACAGGCAGGAACGAATTTCACGGTTTTACTCCGTTTTTCATCGATTTTCCATACCTGACAGCCGGTGTTCCCTTTGTATTAGCCAGACCCTCTTTTGAGGCGATTAGCTGCGAAATGCTTTTCTTAGCTGGATACACAGTAGTTCAGCTAATTGCTTAGCAGGGAGGCTGATCGTAATTTCATTTCCGTATAAACGAAAAATGAGAGTGAGCGATTAGCCAGCTAATCGTTCCACTCTCATTTGAGCCCGTCCGCGAGGTGACTCGAACACCCGACCTACCGCTTAGGAGCCACGGTCGGTGTTATGCACCGAGGATCATATGTAGTCTTTCAAAGTCCCTGAAGGCCCGTAATCGCAAGTTATTTTTTTGTTATTGAGTGCACTGGTGATCACCGGAAATCATCCGAAATCATTGGTAATCACCTGGTGAAATTAGACGTTTTTTAGAAATTTCTAATAGTGCCGTTTACTGTGTTATGAGCACAGGACTTTTTTAGATCGAATCCGACGGCATTGTTTCTGCCGTTTCAGTTATCTTCTGAGATGAAAAAGACTTGCCTGATGCTTTAACATACGTCAGGCAAGCCCGTTTTTTTATGCAGTGATTTTTATTCGATTGTTCCGGCCAGCGCCTTCAGCAGCTTTGCCATCTCAGGATTCGTCAGGACCTTCATCAGCAGCTCCGCATCGATACCGGCTGACTGACCGGCCTGCTCGGCTGCGATCTGGCCCGGTGTCTTTTTCTGATAGAAGACATCCTCAAAGATCTGGGCGTTGTTTTTGCGGTCTTCATCCAGAATATGAGAGTACTGGTCCGTGACCATCTTGGCCTGCGCATGACCGGAATCGCCCTGTACGGATTTCACATCGCCGCCGTTCAGCTTCAGCTTGTAGGTAATACTTGAATGGCGGAGGCTGTGGAAGACTACCTTCGGCAGATTATTCTGCTCAATCAGCTGATTAAAGAGCTCATTGATCCTTCCATGCTCCATCGGTGCTCCGAAAGGACCGGCAATTACCAGCTGATAGTCATGATACTCACTGCCAAGCTCCTCCTTTGTCATTTCCTGATCCCTTTTCCAACCGATCAGCATCTCAGCAACTGTTCTGGGAAGATAGATTCTTCTCGTACTGGTGAGGGTCTTCGGCTTTTTAAGGACAAGTACCGTAGCTGTTCCGCTCGTATGCTCAGGAAACACGCAGAGAACATCTTTCTTCTCCAGCGTTTCCATCGTACTCTTCCTGACCCGCTGCAGCTCCTTATTGATAAAAATGGAAGCTTTTCCTTCCGCCAGGCTTTCTTCAGAAATATCCACACAGTCCCAGGTCAGGCCGAGCAGCTCACCAATTCGCAGTGAACAGGAAAATGCAAGATTGATCGCAAGCTTCAGGCGTTCATCTTCACATACCTCAAGTGCATGGAACAATGTGTCAGCGTCCCAGATATCGCGTGTTTTTTTCTCCACCTTCGGAACAGTTGCCAGCTGTGCAGGATTCTTTTCTATCAGTTCCCACTTCATAGCCTGTGTAAAAGCACTGTTTAAGAGCTTATGTACTCTCCGCACTGTCCCCGGCGTAACAAAACTGTCTCTTTTCCCGGGTGTTTGCCGCTTCGTATATTGCTTATCCGTGCACCGGATGACCGCCTTTGTCTGCAGAAGAGACATATAGTATTTTTCCAGGACTCTCGGCGTCACTTCGGAAAGCTTCATCGGGCCGATAATGGGATTGATGTAGTTTTTGATCAGACCGGTACTGCCTTCGTACATGGACATGGACCAGGTGTTTTTGCCGTAGAGGGAAACATATTCCCGAAGCAGCTCCTCGACCGTTTTGCATTTGGGAATCACAAGGCTGCCAAGCTCCTGTCTGTATTCAATTTCTGCCTTTCGCCGTTTGGCCTCTTCCTTCGTCTTAAAAGACTCCCATTTCTGCTTTCTCCTGCCGTCTTCAGAGTCGTAAAGATAGACGACATAGTACCGATTCTTCTTTTGAACAATTGATGCCATATTTCCTGCACCTCCTTATGATTCAGCAAAGCGCTTCTGCTGCTCAAGCCACCAGGAAATATTTTCTCTGCGGATTATATAGCTGGCGCCGTACTTCTTCGCTGCGAGCTTC
>JBGUOI010000049.1:0-2599 GCA_045118075.1 Porcincola sp.
CCTGAACATACAATCAAACGGCATCCGACGGAAAGGCTGAGATGAAACAGGCTGCATAAGTCCTTCTCCAGGTCAATACCGAGAATATAAAACGGAAGGTTAAGCCAGACATATTACATGAGAGGCCTCCGGCACGGAAGGGATAACCATATCTTTTGAATGGGACTCCTTCCTGCCGGGGGTCTTTTTCTTTTTCCCTGATTCCCCGGCAAATACATACTAACAAAATATCGAAGGCCTGACATGCATTAAGGGCTGAGGATACATATGCCAGCGGTTTTGAAAAGCTCATTTTCAAAATGCGGCATCGGTACCCTTTCTTTAGTGCACCCTTTTCAGGCGACAAAGAGCGGTCCGGATCCTGGCTATGTATCTTCTGCTCTCCGCAGCAGGCGGAAAGGACAAAGATATGTATTTTAACCAGGTGGAATTTGGCAAGCGGATCAAAGAGGAGCGCAACAGGCTGCAGATGACGCAGGAGGATCTCGCACAGGAACTGAATATCGGATATGTGCATATGAACGGAATAGAAAACGGCAGGAAAGGCTGCTCCATTGATCTGCTTCTTGAAATCGCAGAGGTGCTGGATGTGAGTACTGATTATCTTTTAACCGGGCGTTTGTCCGGTGGAACAAATACAGCAAAAAATAAGCTTAAGGAAATTGCGGCCAGATTGAATGAAATAGTCGGGCAGTTGGACGCATGACAGAAAAAACCGCCGCAGATTTTGCTCTGCGGCGGTCCATGCTTCGTAATGGTTATCCTTCGATCAGGATGGTTTTCTTTTCAGGAAGCTTTTCCTGTTCCTGCTTCGGGATGGAAAGCTTCAGAACACCATGTTCGAATTTAGCTTTCACATCTTCTTCCTTTACGTTGTCGCCAACGTAGAAGCTTCTCTGCATGGAACCCGTGTATCGTTCCTGACGGATCAGTTTGCCTTTCTTGGTCTTATCTTCCTCGTCGAGTCCCTTTGCGGCACTGACGACAAGATAACCATTGTTCAGCTCGATGGTGATTTCCTCTTTCTTAAAGCCCGGCAGATCAATGTCCAACTCGTAGTGGTCGTCGTGTTCATGCACATCGGTTTTCATCACCCTGTTAGCATGGCGACCATAAAGCTTTCGCTCAGTCTTATCCAGATCTCTGAAATCCGGGAAATCAAACCAGTCATCAAACAGATTCTCTCCAAAAATACTCGGTACTAACATTGCTTTATCCTCCTTTACTCGTTTTGGCTTTTGGCCATTTATCAGAGCAAGGGGACGGAGTGTTTGGATCGTTGGAACCTTTAAGTCCTTGCGGTCTTCTCTGTTCCTCTGTTCGATTATCATTATACTCAAATTGTTAGCACTGTCAATAGGTGAGTGCTAATTATGTATGAACTTTCTGTGAATTTCTCATCCTGAAAGTCAATTTCTTTCGGATGTTAGTCTGAGAGGCTAAGTGACTTAGCCTGCGGGGCAATAAAAAATCATCCATCTTTTCCCTACAATAATACTCGTAACAGCCAAGCTGTTACGACCTGAGAAATCAGAAATGCACCTTGACAACTGAATAGACATTCATCAGGTACGAACCTGTGATGAGGAGCCACATCAGCAGCCAACGCGAGGACGGTCGAGAGACCAGAGCGGCAACTGGCCTGTAAGAGCCGGACAGCTTCCGGATTAAGGCGAAGATCCATCACAGCATAATGATACTTCCGCCGCAAGGCGGCTCGGTGAGAACCACGGAGGGGTAAAACGGCCCATGGACCCGGTAAGCTGCCGGACGCCTGATAGATTTCCCAGACAAGCAAAAAGCTTGTGTTTCCGGGGGTGTCGAGGACAAATACGGAAAGATCATAAACGAAATAATCGTCCGATACGGACGTTTTTAGTGGAGCAGGCCAGACGCCTGCTTCGTACATATTCAAGACAAGGAGGAAAGCAGAATGTCTGAAGATATTATCAGGCCGTTTGAAGAGAAAATGGTCAGCAGCGCTCTTCTGGAGATTCCTCGTAATACATACCAGAGGGGCTTGAATCCCGAGAGAGTGAAACGGATCTCTCATTCCTTTGACGAGAGGATCGCCAACGAGCCGAAAGTCAGTCATCGAGATGGCCGCTACGTTGTGTTTGACGGTCAGCATGTGATCGCTGCCAGAGTGGACAAGAACAGCGGTGAAGAGCTTCCGATCCGTTGCAAGATCTACTCAGATCTCACAGAGCAGGAAGAAGCAAAGCTGTTTACGAACCAGACTGGCTTTGGCGTACCGCCCAGCATTGGCATGAAGCTGAGAGCCCTGGTATTCGCTGGAGATCCGGAAGCGGTGAGCTTCCTGAAGGCAAACGAAGAAATCGGTCTTCGAATTGATTACGGTCAGCACAAAGGAAGAAAACGAGTGGCTTGCATTGCTGCTGCGCTTACAGAGTACCGAAAGCTGGGACCGGAGAAATACCAGGAAGCCATGAAAATGATCCTGGATGGCTGGGACGGCGATCCGGATTCTCTGAGAGCAGAGACCGTGACCGGTATCTGCCGATTCGTTGATCTCTACAATGGTGAGTTTGATCCGAAACGAGCCGTAAAGCGGTTTCGTACCGTGGATCCCCTGAAG
>JBGUOI010000050.1:0-3378 GCA_045118075.1 Porcincola sp.
ATTGTTCGGACCTGGCAGAAATGTGGCAGCACATGCGTACGCGACAAAGGAAAGATAGACATCAACCGGCATGAGGACCTGCTTTCAGAGAAAACTATTACGTGTTCACACCCAGTATGCCATAAAACCATTGACATGTCAGAGGTTAGTGTGATATAAAAAATAAGTCGTCTGAAAGACGGCTGTAGGGGATTGGTCAAATGGTATGATAGGGGTCTCCAAAACCTTTGGTGGGAGTTCGATTCTCTCATCCCCTGCTGGGTGAAGTCCCGATTTTCCTTGTAACTACAAGGAAAATCGGGGTTTCTTTATTTGCCGGAAATGAGGCAGGAACCAATTTGGAACCAACAGGAACCAGCCGATGATATGTACGGGTCAGGAACTGAATGCCCGCTCGATCTGCAATTCCTTGTTTTTCTGGGACTTATTGCTGAAATAGTAGAACTTTTTTGTGGTTGTAATATCACGATGCCCCATTTGTTCCTGGATGAACTTTTCATCTACGCCGGAATCGATCAGTGTGGTTCCATAGGTTTTGCGGATCTTATGCATCGACCGTTTCGGGATGCCTGCTTTTCGGCATACTGAAGTGAGCCGCTTGTTGAACGAATTTGCATTAAAGCGTTTTCCGTTTTCCTCAAACAGGTATTCCCCGTCCGGATTCAGCGCGGTGATTCTGCGAAAAGTCTCAGCCGCTCCGGACGGAATGATCAGATCTCTTGCACCAGCGTCGGTCTTAGCATGTTCCTGGACCTCAAAGAGCCACTTACTTCCAGATTCAGTACTGATACGGTGTTTTACTTCTGACCGGCGGATCCGGATCACCCTGCCATTCAGGTCAGAGGCCCTCAATGCAGCTAGCTCGCCGACACGAAGTCCGGTCTCGAAGGTAAGTAGAATCCCCAGGTTGCGCAGATCCGGATTTTCCCGAAGATAACTGGTAATGACAGGGATCTCATCTTCATTGAAGACTTCTTTTTCCTTTTCGATAATCCTTCTCTCAAAGATGTTCCGCGGCAGTTCCAGATCCCCGAAGAACTCGGAGATGCTGAGATCTGTATATCTGCGGCGCTTCCCGTACTTGAAGGTTCCGCGAATAATTGTGCGAAGGCCGCCATATGCTTTCCGCGACAATCCTAATTCTTTGATTGCCGTTTTGATGAACACTTCAATGTCATCCGGGGTGATCAGACGGAACTTGCGATGAATCAGGTTATTTGGCCGGGCTATAAAGAAACGGTGGAAATCATCATTGTAGCGGTCATAGCTGGATTGCTGGATCTCACCGAAGTCAAGGCGCCGGTCATTATATTCTTTCCAGACCTTATCGATGTAGATCTCTTCCTCCAGCTTGCGATAGTATTCCACGATTGCTTCCTCAAGCTGTTCCAGAGTATCTCTTTTGCGAAACAGTCTTGCACCGCCTGCTTTTGGATTAGGCAGGTGCGTGCAGTAGTATTCTCGATCTCCTTTCTTACAGTGCGATATTGCGTACTTGTGCCGGGATAGTATTTCTTTTTTATTCATGTCATTGATCTCACCCAGCATAACGTCAATATCAATTTTACCGTTCTTAACAGCCTACTGCAAGAGATCAGCTTCGCTCAACGGAGCAGTCAGATTCGGATTATTCAGTTTTTCATGCAGCTCCAGGCGAAACTCTGGCGCGTTTGTTTTCTTTTTCATATGCTCTCCATACTAAAAATGGAGAAGGCCTTCTCACTTCGTGTTGTATGTAGTATTAACAGTTTCGATCCGGAGGCTCGCGATTCCACCGGAGTGATGTATTGACGGGTTTTCATGTCCGGGAGTCTATGAAAATGGAACTTCCTCCTCAGGATCCACTTCCACGAAATCATCTTCCTTAAAGTCGACGTTCATATAGAAGAATCCGGCACTGGTCTTTTTCAGTTGTATGTCTTTCATGCGGCGGAAGAAAACGGATTTGCCGTAAGGACGGCGGTCATTTTCCTCGCAGTAATTCTTGTAGGACTCGTACATGCTGCTTCGTGCAATCCTTGATCCTTCCTTTACCATGATCCGATCATAGAGAAAGGCCTGAATACTATCCGCTGACCGGCGCAGCTCTTCGATATGTGCCTGGCTGCTCCGGCTCTGTGTGAAGCGCCCCTGTGTATACAGCTGATGTAGGCCTTCCATTGCACGGAAGAGAAAATAGTCCCTTTCTTCATAGAGCTTTGACTTCAAGTCAAGATCGTTTTCCTCTGCGCTGACGACATGACTCATTTCGATAACCAGCATGCGTCGGTAGTAGGCATTCGTCCTGTCATCAAGATTGAGCGGCATCTCATTCGCAGAGAACAAGAGCTTGGCATAACTGTGGTAGAAACTGGGGTTCTCACCCTTGCGTTCATAGATCATCAAGTCCTCGCCAGTGGCCTTTTTCAGCCCGTCAACGTTCTCCATTGCAGTGCTTGGGATGTCCGCACAGGCGTTCAGAAGCATGCCGAACAGGCAGCTTGGATAAAACCGCTCGTTCAGATTCTGGAGAGTCACCGCAGAACAGTTTTCCGATCCGATGACGGATGTGATTAGATCAATTACGACCGATTTCCCGGTACCTCCCTTTCCGGTGATCATCAGGAATTTCTGCATACTTGTGTCAGCAGTGAAGCAGTAGCCACAATATTCCCAGAGCATCCGAAGGTTATCCGGATCCGAAATTGCTGTTTCCAGAAACCTGTCGATCAGGTGTGGCTTATGAAGTATAGGATTCTCCAAAGCTTTATCAGCTGACGCTGTATCCTCTGTACTTGCTGTATCCGGTGGATCCGGTCTGGGCCAGGAACCTGGATCAAAACGCATAGGGATCTGATTGATCGTGAGATACTTCGGATCATGCTCGATCAGTGTCCAGGATACCGCGTCAAAATATCCGTTTTGGAAGTTCACCCACCGTCGCGGCTGAAGGTTTATCTCATTGATCGTCTTTTTCAAAAATGGCTGATCGATCAGCTGCCGGTATATCCGATTGATAATGGTACTGTTTCTGAATTCATCAAACAGGAGCTCGCGGATATGTGAACGAAGGGAAGAACCATCGGGATCTTTCCGGTATACGCCTTCGGCATACAGATACGGAGTAGATCCGATAACGAACATCCGGACATGCGTCGTTAGATAGTCCACGACTTTTCCGTCATAAACGCCTTTCGGCACATCATTTTTCCCGTAAATATGAAAAACGGACCGGTCTATGCTGATCCCTTCTCCATCCGGCCCTTCCTGCCGGTCTATGTAGTTTTTTATGATTTCCCGGACGGTGTCTATATAGTTGGTTTTACCGCAGTATTCTTTGTTACGGAAAAGCTGCCATGCGTTCTTGAAATTCAGGTGGTTGTTCCGGCAGTATTCTTC
>JBGUOI010000051.1:0-7382 GCA_045118075.1 Porcincola sp.
TTCCAAAATGATTCGCAAAATCATCCATATTGACGAAGAAAAATGCAATGGCTGCGGACTGTGCGCTGAGGCCTGCCACGAAGGAGCGATCGACATCGTAGATGGCAAGGCGAAGCTCATGCGGGAGAACTTCTGTGATGGCTTCGGAGACTGCCTGCCGGGATGTCCGACCGGTGCAATTACTTTCGAAGAGCGTGAGGCTCCGGAATACGATGAATCAGCAGTAAAAGCAGCGAAGGGCGCTGCTCGTCCGGTGGACGGTGCTGCGTGCCAGCGACACGCGTTTAGCACCGACCGAGTCGGCAGACGAGACCGTTCAGCGCGGACCGAAGTGGAACGGAGAAGAAAAACGATGAACGAAATGAATCACGAACACCACGAGGGCGGCTGCCCTGGGTCGAAGATGATGCAGTTTGCACAGAATGAAGTAGAGAATGCTCCAGTTAATACTGGGAAGCTGGTTTCCCGCCTGGCACAGTGGCCCTGCCAGATCAAGCTGGTGCCGACGCAGGCGCCCTTCTTTGACGGAGCAAAGCTGCTGATCGCAGCTGACTGCACAGCTTACGCATATGCCAACATGCATGAAGAGTTCATGCGCGGCAAGGTCACGATCATCGGATGTCCGAAACTGGATGCAGTGGACTACTCTGATAAGCTGACGGAGATCATCCGGAATAACGATATCAAGAGCGTGACGATTGTTCGTATGGAGGTTCCCTGCTGCGGCGGTCTCCAGAGAGCGGCGGAAAACGCACTTAAGGCAAGCGGTAAATTCATCCCGTTGCCTGAGCATGCGGAGGAAACGTCCAGTGGACGTTTACGCAGCTGGCAGGTCGTTACGATCTCCCGGGACGGCAGAATCTTAGACTAAGGAGAAGAATATCATGAGCTATACAGAATGGAAAGATAAAACGGCTGCGTTTAAGACAATTGATGTAAGAGGCATTCAGGGCAATTTCTTTCAGGGCCTGAAAAAACAGGCAATGCAGCTTCCAGCCGGGAACGGCCTGGAAATCATTCAGTCTTTTGAACCCATCCCGCTCTATGAAGTGATGGAAGGCCTGGGCTATGAACATTTTACCGAGCAGAAAGGAGCTGCAGAGTTCCATGCCTACTTCTATCGCACGGAAGTGAAGCAGGAAGAAAAGGATATCCCAATGCGTCCGGCGGCGCTGACCAACATGCCGCTGATCGATGAGAAACTGGGAAATATCGCTGTGAACTTCTGGGATCTGACATGGAATGACGAAAACAGATATTTACCCTATGAGACCCGGCTTCTTCTCTCCCTGACCAATGCTGTCGGTGCCGGCCGTATGCGTCAGGCGACAAGAGAGCTTGTGAAGGCATATATCCACGGCCTGGACAGCGCAGCGCTGGACGATGTATTTGAGCTGCTGGCCTGGAACCAGGGTATCGGTTATTTCAGCTCTGAGATCGGCCCGTCCACCCTGTTTGCCGCATACAAGACCATCAAAACACAAGAAAAGCAGGGCCGGGAACGCAGTGAGATCTGCGAAACCCTCAAGGAGAAGTTCGGTGAAAAGAATCCTGATGTGAAGGTGTGATCCTGATCGGTGGAGATAGCATATTATCTTTTTACATAGCGCATTCGGAATCAGCCCGGATGCGCTACTTCATTTACCAATTAACTCCATAGACCAAAACGCTGCCCCGGTACATATTTATTTGCAAAAACTCGCAGTATGACACATTTTCTTAATGATCTTATGGTATGATTGCGAAAAGTTAGGAAACAGATCCCGCTAAATCGGAGTTGAACAAAATCGCTACAGCCCTGGCAGGCCATCGCGCAGCGATTTTGTTCAATTCAGGTTTGCAGAGGTAACGCCATGACATGGAAATGTCCGAAATGCGGCAGAGAGTTCAGCAGACAGAATCAGGACCATTACTGTGTGAAGCCGCAGAACATTGATGAGTACATTGCCGCACAGGATGAAAAATACCAGCCCAGATTAAAGGAAATACGGGAAATCCTTCGAAATGCATTGCCGGATGCAGAGGAACGGATCTCCTGGTCCATGCCCACTTACTGGAAAGGCAGGAACATCATCCATTTTGCTGCTTCAAAGAAACATCTGGGCATTTATCCGGGGGGTGAAGCGACGGCGGATTTTGAAGAGGATCTTGCAGACTTTGACGTAAGTAAGGGCACGATACGGCTTCCCTATGATCAGCCTTTACCGGAGGAGCTGATCAAAAAGATTGCGAAATGGTGTTTTGAGAAATACTCCGGGTAAGGTGTGGAAATGATGAATTGATGGAGAAAAAGAATGGACAGAATACTTGCTGCCTGTGGAAATGACTGCTCGGCTTGTCCGAGATACACGGCACATCCATATGAAAAATCAGAAGAAGAACTACACCGTACAGCGGAACTCTGGATGAAGATCGGATATAGAGACCATGTTGTTTCCAATGAAGAGATAGCCTGTACCGGATGCAAGCCGGAGAACTGGTGTCGCTATCGTGTAGTAAAATGCTGTGAGGGAAAAGGCATCAAAGTCTGTTCGTCCTGCCCGGAATATCCCTGCGACAGTATCAGAGATTGCTTTGAGGTGACCAGTTCCTTTGAACCAAAATGTAGGCAGGTTTGCAGTGATGCGGAATACGCAGCATTGGAAAAATCATTCTTCGAAAAAGAGGTAAATCTACTTACAGAGCAGGCGATCACATATATTACCGGCCTTTTCCGAGATAACGCCGGCGGTCATGATGCAGAGCATACGCTTCGGGTTTATCGAAACGCCATGCGGATTGCCGAAAGCGAACCGGCATGTGACAGGCTTATTGTATCACTCGCGGCGCTTCTTCACGATGCGGATGATCATAAACTGTTCCATACAGATAATAACGAGAATGCGCGGCGTTTTCTGGAAGGCCGGGTATCAGCTGATCAGACTAAGAGGATCTGCGCGTGTATCAATACCGTTTCTTTCAGCCGGAACCGGGGAAATATCCCGGATACTCTGGAGGGAAAGATTGTACAGGATGCGGATCGGCTGGATGCCATGGGGGCCATCGGCATTGCCCGGACATTTGCCTATGGCGGAGAACAAGGACGCCCACTGCAGGATTCCGTTCAGCATTTCCATGATAAACTTCTTCTGCTGCGGGATATGATGAATACAGAGACCGGAAAGCAGCTTGCCGCTAAGAGGCATGTCTTCCTGGAATTATATCTGGAGAAACTGGATGAGGAAACAAGATGATCATACGAAGTCTTAATGCGGATGAGACCGATATTCCGAGGGATTCCAGAGAAGAAGCAGACAACTGGCTCAACTGGTCTTCTCTTACCCGCGAAGAGAAAAACCACCTACTGTTCCTGAAACAGAAAGTACTCCTTCGTATCAGTATATTTGTCAGGAGCCAGAAATGCCCCATTATAGATTTTTGGATCTTCGAAATCATCTTTCCCCTGAATACGGAGCCGCTCTGCTTCCAACGCTTCTTCGGAAGAGCAGAGTATGATTTCAAGGCAACCTCAGACGAGTGGTCCGTTGACCGCATCTGCCTCTTGTATTATTTATCCTCTGTAAAGAGGTGTTTCAGCTGCTGCAGGAAACGTTCCGCGATCGGCGTGAAAGCCTGATATCGGTTCCATGCTATATACAGCGCAGTTTCAAGCGGGGGCTCCAGGGGGCGGAACACAAGGCCGCTCCCGCCCGACGTATCAATCAGATGGCGGAAGGTCAGCAGGTATCCGAGCCCCTCCCGGGCAAAAACGGATCCATTGTAGGAAAGCCGGAATGACCCTTCCAGCCTGAGCTTTGAAAAGAAGCCCCCGGCCCATCTCCTGATATCTCCGTTCCAGGCCTGTTCGGAACAAAACAAAGGGATCTCTTTCAGGTCCTCCGCCCGGATCACATCTTTTTCTGCCAGGGGATCTCCTTCCGGGATCACCAGCCCCCACAGATCCTTTTCAGGAAACGCCAGATACTCATACTTCCTGCTGTCCGGGAGTTCCGCCAGCACCAGAAAATCCAAAAGGCCCTTATCCAGCTTGTCCGCAACCTGTTCCGTATCCCCGCTTGTGATGTGGTAGTGCAGGTTCGGATAGCGATTCTTAAATTCTTTGATCACCCTCGCCAGATACCGGATCTGGTAAGACTCCGCAAGTCCGAGGTACAACTCTCCTCCGCTGATATCATCCAGGGCAATAAATTCCTGCTCGATCTTATCTGCCATGCCGATCAGGTCCTCTGCCCGGTTCCTGAGGAGCACCCCCTCTTCCGTCAGACGGATGCTGAAACTATGACGGATAAACAGTTTCTTCCCCAGTTCCTCTTCCAGGGTCTTTAATGCCTTGGATAACGTGGGCTGGGTAACATGCAGAACCTCTGCCGCCCGGGTCATGTTTTCTTCTCTGGCCACTGCCAGGAAATATCGCAGCGTACGGATCTCCATTGAAATGATCCCCCTTTGATGCTTATTTCATGATATTCCAAATATGAATATCATGAAATAAATTATAGCCATTAGCGAAAACCCTTGCAAGCGGTTATGATAGCCTTGCCGGACAAAAGATGAAAAAAGATATCCGGTAAAACGGCGGATAAAGCAGAATTCAGAAAGGATCCTGCGGGTATGGATACAAAGGAACAACTGATACAGGGGCTCTCCGATGCGGGATGCACGATGGAAGCAGCGGAACAGATCGGGAGCCTGTACGAAACCGGCAGCTACCGGGAAATGCTGCACCAGATGAAAGTACAGCGCTGCACCCTCATAGAGCAGATGCATGAGAGCCAGCGAAAGGTAGACCGCATGGACTTCCTGATTCGGAATCAGGAAAAACAGATGAAGTAAGAGAAAGCGAGGACAAGGATCATGATGAAGAAAGAAGAACTGAAGCTGACGCAGGACTGGGATAAGACCTTCCCGAAGAGTGACAAGGTGGATCACTGCAAGGTGACCTTCGTGAACCGCTATGGTATTACCCTGGCGGCAGATATGTATGTACCGAAGGATGCGGAAGGAAAGCTTCCCGCCATCGCCGTCTGCGGCCCCTTCGGCGCGGTCAAGGAACAGTGCGCGGGCCTTTATGCACAGACCATGGCAGAAAGAGGCTTTCTTACCATCGCTTTTGATCCATCCTTTACCGGTGAGAGCGGCGGCAATGTCCGTTACATGGCTTCTCCGGATATCAATACCGAAGATTTCATGGCGGCAGTCGATTTCCTTTCCCTTTGTGATAAGGCGGATCCGGAGCGCATCGGCATCATCGGCATCTGCGGCTGGGGCGGCATGGCGCTTAACACAGCAGCGCTGGATACCCGCATCAAAGCAACCGTCGCTTCCACCATGTACGACATGACCCGCGTCAATGCCAAAGGCTACTTTGACAGTGAGGACAGCGAGGAAGCCCGCTATCAGAAGAGAGCGGCGATGTGCACACAGAGGCTGGCGGACCTGAAAGCCGGTGAATATACGCTCGGCGGCGGTGTGGTCGATCCGCTTCCGGAGGACGCGCCGTACTTCGTAAAGGACTACTATGATTACTACAAGACGGATCGCGGTTACCACACAAGGTCCCTCAACTCCAACGGCGGCTGGAACGTTATCGGATGCGAGTCCTTCCTGAACCAGCCGATCCTGAAGTATACCAATGAGATCCGTTCCGCGGTGCTGGTCATGCACGGCGACAAAGCACACTCCTGCTATTTCGGTAAGGATGCCTATGCGGATATGGTAAAGGACAGCAAATATACGGACAACAAGGAACTGCTGATCATTCCGGGCGCTTCCCACACGGACCTTTACGACGGCGGCGGTAAGGACGCGATCCCCTTCGATAAGCTCCAGAGCTTCTTCACGGAATACTTGAAATAAGACGGATACGGAGGCAGGCCATGAACAGGAAAAAGATTATATCCGTCATTCTGACTCTTTTGCTGCTCCTGGCCTGCGTTACTGCCTGTCAGGCAGCAAGTCCCGGACAAACGACGGATCCGGAAACCTCTCAGGCAGAGGAAATGACGGGTAATGAAATGCAATCGGAGCCTGATCCGGCTGCCGGGGAAGAAACCATGATCTACGCGCATATTGGAGATAAAACACTTACGATCAAGCCGGAAAGTAATTCCTCCGCGAGGGCTTTTGTGGAACTTCTGCAAAGCGGCGGCCTCACGGTCGACATGCACGATTATGGCGGTTTTGAGAAGGTCGGACCGCTGGGAACGACACTTCCGACAAACGATGAACGTATCACGACAGAACCGGGCGATGTTATCCTTTATCAGGGGAACCAGATCACGATCTACTATGATACGAATACCTGGAGTTTCACGCGTCTTGGAAAAGTACAGGGGATGGCCCCGGAAGAGATCCGGGATGCACTCGGAAACGGGGATCCGACAGTGGTTTTCTCTCTGAAGGACGGTCAGGAATCCACAGGAGCTGTTGGAAAATTCGACTTTGAAAACCGTACGGTACTTTTAAACAGCGGCTACACCATGCCGATCCTGGGCCTTGGCACCTATGCCCTCGATCATGATACCTGCGTGAATTCGGTAAAAGCCCTTCTGCAGAATGGCGGGCGGCTCATCGACACGGCCTATATGTATCACAACGAAGAAGCTGTCGGAGAAGGCGTCCGGCAGGCCATGGAGGAATACGGCGTTCCCCGTGAGGATATTTTCGTGATCACGAAGCTCTATCCGAACCAGTTTTCTGACCCGGAAGCTGCGATCGAGATGGCGCTTGAGAAGCTGGATATCGGATACATTGACATGATGCTCCTCCATCATCCGGGGACGGACGATGTGAAAGCTTACAAAGCCATGGAGACGTATGTGGAGCAGGGAAAGATCCGGTCCCTGGGCCTTTCCAACTGGTATGTGGAGGAACTGACCGATTTTCTGCCGCAGATCACGATCATGCCGGCCCTCGTGCAGAACGAGATCCATCCTTACTATCAGGAGCAGGATGTGGTCCCCTTTATCCAGGAAAAGGGTATCGTCGTCCAGTGCTGGTATCCTTTGGGCGGCCGGGGACATACGGCAGATCTTTTGGGCGATGAAACGATCAGGTCCATTGCGGAAGCCCATGGCGTATCCTCTGCCCAGGTCATCCTCCGCTGGGATCTGCAGCGGGGCATCGTGGTGATCCCGGGCTCTTCCAATCCGGAGCATATCAAAGAAAATCTGGATCTGTTCGGATTTGCGCTTACGGATGAGGAAATGGCGGCGATCAGTAATCTGAACCGCAACGAAAAGCATGACTGGTATTGAAAGTGGGGAAATAAAATGAAAATCCTTGTATTAAACGGGAGTCCCCGGCCCCGGGGAAACACGGCAAAGATGGCTGCTGCTTTCCGGGAAGCTGCGGAAGAAGCCGGCCATGAAGTAAATATAGTC
>JBGUOI010000052.1:0-33590 GCA_045118075.1 Porcincola sp.
AACGTTCACACGGACGGGGCATAGCGTGGCATGCCAACGGGATGACGGTATATGAGCTGGTTGACCGCTATACGTCAATAAGGAGAAACGTAAAGCACACCACGAAGGCGGGATATAAAACCGTTTTGAATATCCTTGCCAGAGAGGAATTCGGATCAAGAAGGATCGATAAGGTACGGACATCCGATGCCAAGGCCTGGCTGATCAAACTCCAGGTCGAGGACAAGAGAAGCTATTCATCGATCCATACGATCCGGGGTGTTTTGAGACCTGCATTTGCCATGGCGGTGGAAGATGATCTGATCATCAGGAATCCGTTTGATTTCCTTGTCGCAGATGTGATCTTTAATGACAGCTGCAGACGGGAAGCGATCACTGCCAAACAGATGAGGGATTTCCTGAAATTCATCCGGTATGACAATCATTTTTCCAGATATTACGATGCTGTCTATATTCTTTTTCATACGGGGATGCGGATCAGTGAGTTCTGCGGCCTGACCTTGAAGGATATAGATCTGAAAAACCGGACGATCAATATTGATCATCAGCTTCAGAGAACATCGCAGATGGAGTATATCATTGTTCGGTCCGCCAAGACGGAGGCCGGTACCCGGGTGCTTCCGATGGAAGATGATGTCTTCGAGTGCTTCAGCAGGATCGTACAGAACAGGAAAAAGCCGAAGATCGAGCCCATGCTGGATGGCTATACCGGTTTTCTGTATCTTGATAAAAACGGGATGCCGATGGTAGCGCTGCACTGGGAGCATTACTTTCAGCATATGTGTCAGAAGTATAATAAGACATTCAAGGTGCAGATGCCGAAAGTAACCCCCCATGTATGCAGGCACACCTACTGCAGTGAGATGGCCAAGACCGGTATCAACCCCAACACATTGAAATATCTGATGGGGCATACCGATATATCTGTGACACTGAACACATATACTCATCTGGGGCTGATCGATGCTCAGAAGGAACTGAAACGCGTCAGGCGTACGAAAGATGTTCCTGATAACCGGTCTTCTGACAGAAAAAGGGCGGTACAGTAAGCAGCAGCGGCCGGCTTCCGGGTGAACGGCTCGGCTTTTATCATGATTTTTATCAACATTGATACAGGATAAAAAGGGGTCCGGAGCGGCATGAACATGGGTCGAAATTGGAAAAAACGTGATAAAACCGGGAAAAAATCAATGTTGATAAAATGATTTTTCGAGGCGATTTTTATCAACATTTTATCAACATTGATGTCCGGAATATGCAAAATTACGCCGGGTTTTGCCAGGTTACGGTAGAACGGAAAATGCCGGGAACCCGCATAAATACTGGCAAAACAGGGCAAAGGATGGTACAAACAAGCATGATAAAAATATTATTCGTCTGCCACGGCAATATCTGCCGGTCACCGATGGCGGAATTTATATTGAAGAAGATGGTCTCGGACAGGGGCATTGCAGATTGTTTCTATATTGAATCGGCAGCTACCAGCTCCGAGGAGATCTGGAACGGAGTAGGCAACCCAGTCTATCCGCCTGCTGCGCGCAAGCTGGCCGAGCATGGGATCTCGTGTAAAGGACATCATGCCAGGCGTCTGGAAAGAAGCGACTACGACCGGTTTGACTGGCTGATCGGGATGGAATCTTATAACATCCGGAATATGATGCGCATACTCGGGAAAGATCCCGGGAAGAAAGTCTGCAAACTGCTGGATTTTGCCGGCGGCGGAGATATCAGTGACCCGTGGTATACCGATGATTTCGATACAGCCTACCGGCAGATCGAAGAGGGATGCGCGGCGCTGCTTGATCACCTGGGAACGAATATTTATTCGTAAAGCCGGTATAGGAGAAACATTGGCCTGTCTTTGCAAAAAGTGACAAAAAATTACGGCTGAACTTGTGAAGCGGCTTTAATAGTGTTATAATGCTGAACGTATAGTTGCATGAAAATACGCGAAAGCGTGAAAAAATGAGGAAAAGAAGGAGATTGACTATGATGAAGAAAGTTGTATCTGGCATGATCGCTCTTTCCATGGCTGCTGTCGTATTCGCAGCTCCCGTGATGGCTGAGACCGTTAAGATCGGTGTCTACGAGCCCGCTTCCGGCGACAACGGTGCCGGCGGAAAACAGGAGACCCTGGGTATGCAGTATGCCAACAGCATCGCTCCGACCGTTGAGATCGGCGGCACTGAGTATGATGTTGAGCTGGATATTGTTGATAATGAGTCTTCCAACGATAAGGGACCGTCCGCTGCTTCCAAACTGGTTGGCGACGGTGTCTCCATCGTTCTCGGTTCTTACGGATCCGGAGTCTCCATCGCCGCTTCTGATATCTTTAAGGATGCCGGTGTTCCGGCTCTTGGTGTTACCTGCACCAATCCGCAGGTTACTCTCGGAAATACCCATTATTTCCGTATCTGCTTCCTGGATCCGTTCCAGGGCACCGTTCTTGCCAACTTCGCCAACGAGACTTTCGGCGCCAAGAAGGCATATGTGCTGACAAAACTCGGCGATGACTATTCAACCGGTCTTGGCTTCTACTTCACACAGGCTTTCGAAGGCCTGGGCGGAGAGGTTGTTAAGGGCGAATTCCCCGAAGGCAACAGCGATTTCACTTCCTACATCACCGATGCCAAGAACGAGGGCTGTGATGTATTCTTCTCACCGACTTCTACAGAAGCTGCTGCTCTTACCATCGAGCAGGCTGCTGCACAGGGTCTTGAGATCCCGCTGCTTGCCGGCGATACCTGGGACTCCAACGTTATCCTCAATGCTGCCAAAGGCAAAAATGTTGAGATCTATGTAACGACCTTCTATCAGGAGGGCGGCAATGCTGAGTTCGATGACGGCATGAAGGAATTCATTAATTCCGAGGCTACCAACGTGGCCAACAACGGCGGCGACGACACCATCGCAGCTGTTACCGCAATGGGTTATGATGCTTACTTCACCGCTCTGGAAGCCCTCAAGGCTGCAGGTTCCACCGATCCGGCTGCTGTCAACGAGGCTCTTTGGGGAGTATCCTATGACGGCGTTTCCGGTCATATCGAGTTTGACCAGGAGAACGGCGATGCCATCAGAAACGCAGCATTCGTTAAAGTTGCGGATACTGAGACCGGCGCTTGGAACTTCGTGAGTGAGCAGACTGTCAGCGAATAATCGCGGTCAGGAAATACTGTAATCTTTAGTTCTGAACTTTTTTGGGGCTGTCATAAGGGCAGCCCTTTTTGCCATCGTAAATGATTGATTGAGGACGGTACTAAACAGGCGCTGCCTGTTTTTGACTGTCGGGGAGAGAGAACGATATGAGTTGGCTCAGCAGAAACCTGCCGTATCTGATGGCGGGCATATCTGTGGGCGGTCAGTATGCACTGATCGCGATCGGATACACCATGGTATACGGTATCCTGCGCCTGATCAACTTCGCCCACGGTGATATTTTCATGGTGGCCGGTCTGATCATGGTGTACGCATCCACTGTGATGCCTATCTACCTGTCCATTCCGCTTGTCCTGATCCTTACGGTGCTCATCGGGTTCACCGTGGAGCGGGTCGCCTACAAACCTTTGAGGAGTGCGCCGCGTATGTCCGTTATGATCTCGGCGATCGGTGTTTCGTACCTGCTGCAGAACCTGGCGCTGTATGTTACCGGCGGCCTGGCACAGCAGTATCCGGCTATTCCGTGGATCAGCGATACCATTACGGTATTTGGCGTCACGACGAAACGAGTGACGGTGATCACCCCGCCGCTGGTCATCCTGCTGGTCATCCTGCTGGTGCTCCTGATCCATAAGACCAAGATCGGCATGGCAATGCGCGCCGCATCCAAGGACTTCGAAACATCGCAGCTGATGGGTATCCGGATCAATTCCGTGATCAGCATGACTTTCGTGATCGGTTCTTTCCTGGCAGCGGTCGGCAGCCTTCTGTTCTTCTCCAACTACACGGGTGTTACGCCTACGGTAGGTGCCATGCCCGGCCTGAAGGCTTTCGTGGCGGCTGTGTTCGGAGGAATCGGCTCGATTCCCGGCGCGGTCATCGGTGCCTTCATCATCGGTATCAGTGAGAACATCATCAAGGGTCTGGGGTGGACCACCTTCTCGGATGCGTTTACCTTTGCCCTGTTGATCGTAGTGCTTATCTTCAAGCCCACCGGCCTGTTCGGCGAGGCGGCTGCGGATAAGGTCTGACGGGAGGGGAATGACATGAAGAAGAATACTGAGATCATGATCAATGTCCTCCTGATCGCATTGCTTTTAGTGGTGCTGTTCATCCTGGAGCGGACCATTCCGTCTACCTCCATGCTCTTTACCGTACTCAAAAAGGGTGCGATCTATGCGCTGGTAGCGGTCTCCATGAACCTGCTCAACGGATTCACGGGACTGTTTTCACTCGGCCAGGCCGGATTTATGCTGGTCGGCGCTTATACGTACGGGATCCTGACCATTCCGGTTGACCAGCGTCCCAACGTATACATGTATTTTGAAGGCGGTATCGTACAGTTTGTACTTCACCCGGTGGTCGCCATCCTTCTCGCGGGCGTCGCCGCGGGCATTTTTGCCTACCTGATCGGCCTGCCGGTTCTTCGCCTGAAGAGCGATTATCTTGCGATCGCCACGCTGGGCTTTGCGGAGATCATCCGTGCTTTCTTCCAGTGGGACAAGCTCGGACCGCTGACGAACGGGTCAAACCTGCTGCGCAGCTATCCGAGCTATAAGAGCGTGCTGTTTTATTTCATTTTATCGGGGATCTGCATCGCGCTCATCGTAATGCTGATCAACTCCACCTACGGAAGGGCATTCAAAGCCATCCGTGATGATGAAGTCGCAGCGGAGGCCATGGGCATCAATCTGGCGCATCACAAACGGATCGCGTTCGTGGTGAGTTCTTATTTCGCCGGTGTTTCCGGCGCGCTGCTGGCCATGTACCAGACCAGCATCCAAGCTTCCATGTTCAAGTCGGCCATGACCTATGAGATCCTGCTGATCGTGGTCATCGGCGGTATCGGCTCCGTGACCGGAAGCTGCATCAGCTCCTTTTTGTTCATCATCCTTTCCGAATGGGTGCTTCGCTTCCTGGACAACACGACCTATATCGGCTCCTTCCAGGTGCCGCTTTTAAGATCGGGCTTTAGGAAAGTCGTGTTCTCCGTGATCATCATGGTGATCGTGCTCTTCTTCAGACAGGGCATCATGGGCACGAGAGAATTCTCGGTCAGCGCACTGCTTGGAAAGAAAAAGAAAGCGAAAGGCGGTGAGCAGTGATGAGCGAAAATGTACTGAAGGTCGAGAACGTCACCATGCAGTTTGGCGGTGTTGTCGCAGTGGACAACCTGAACCTGGAAGTGAACAAGGGAGAGATCGTTTCGCTGATCGGCCCCAACGGTGCCGGCAAAACGACCGCCTTCAACGTGATCACCGGTGTTTATCCGCCTACCAACGGACGCGTCAGCTTTAACGGAAAGACCATCGTCGAGAACTTCCCTAAGGGGAAGATGAAAAAGATCTATATGGGCGACCCGGTCGCGGTGCGAAGCCAGACCGTACAGCCCACACCGGACAAGATCACCAGGCTGGGAATTGCAAGGACGTTCCAGAATATCCGGCTTTTTAAGAGCCAGACCGTTTTTGAGAACATCCTGATCGCGGAGCATATGCGCCGCACGAGCAACCTGCTGACCGCTACGCTTCACCTGAACGGTGAAGAGGAGCGCCGGATGCATACCGAGGCGGATAAGCTGCTGCATATCCTGGAGCTTGACGACGTACGCGATGAGATGGCGACGTCGCTTCCCTACGGCAAACAAAGAAGGCTGGAGATCGCCAGGGCGCTGGCTACGAAACCGAGCCTCCTTCTGCTGGATGAGCCGGCAGCCGGCATGAATCCGCAGGAGACGGATGAACTGACAGCCTTTATCGGCAGGATCAGGGATGATTTCAAGCTGACTATCTTCATGATCGAGCATCATATGGACCTGGTCATGGAGATTTCCGACCGTATCTATGTATTGGACTTTGGCAGACTGATCTCACAGGGAACGCCTGACGTGGTTCAGAATGATCCGCGCGTGATCAGCGCATATCTGGGGGTGCAGGAAGATGAGTGAGAACAGAAATGCCAATCTGCTGGAGGTTAAAGGCCTTGAGGTGGCGTACGGCGGCATCCAGGCTGTTCGCGGCATCGACTTTGAAGTGCCGGAGGGAAGGATCGTTACACTGATCGGCGCCAACGGGGCGGGAAAAAGTTCCACGCTTCGTTCTATCGTGGGCCTGGTAAAGCCGGCGGGCGGAAATATTCTTTTCGCGGGCAGTGAACTGGCCGGCAAGAGCACTGAAGATATCGTCAGCAAAGGAATCACGCTCGTACCGGAAGGACGGAGAGTTTTTGTCAACCTGACCGTGCTTGAGAACCTGAAGCTTGGCGCCTATATGAGAAAAGAGTCCATTGAGGAAGACTTGAACTGGGTCTACGACCTGTTCCCGAGGCTGAGGGAGAGAAACTGGCAGAGCGCCGGTACCCTTTCGGGCGGCGAACAGCAGATGCTGGCGATCGCCAGGGCCCTGATGAGCCGGCCGAGACTGATCATGATGGATGAGCCCTCGCTGGGCCTTGCGCCGATCATTGTCCAGGGCGTGTTTGACATCATCCGTGAGATCAACCGTCAGGGCGTGACCATCCTGCTGGTGGAACAGAACGCCAATATGGCCTTAAAGACCGCGGACCTTGCGTACGTCATGGAGACCGGACGAATCACCATGTTCGGAACCGGAGAGGAACTGGCGGCGAACGAAGAGATCCGCAGTGCTTATCTGGGCAAATCGAAAAAATAAGAGCTGACTATTCAAAAAACGGCGGGAGACGCCTTTCTGACTAAGAAAAAACGTCTTCTGCCGCTTTTTTTGTGTGTACATTCCTTCCAAATTATTATATACTTGTTTAGATAGTGGATAATTATGGGTTTACAGGAGAACAAATGGATAGCAAAGAGTGGTTCGAGGCCGGTGAAAAGATTGGAGATCTCGTCCAGTCGGCCATAGACAGCAAGAATTACCAGGCATTGAACGAATCGATCAACAAGGTGATCAATGACGCAATGAAAGTGATGCGCAGCGGTCTGGACAATCAGTCGTCCATGGCAAGGCGCTCACAGGATGATATCAGTCAGGGACGGTCCTACCGGGACAGCCGCACGGCTTATTCGAGGGTATCCTCGAGCGACCCGTTCCTGAAAGCTTTCAGGGGAAATGCAAGCAACCCGGACAGCAAGCTGCGGACACCCGGGAAAAGCCTTTTCGGCACGATCTTCGGTTTTGTCATGGCAGGCGTTTTCGGAATGGCATTGCTCCCGACGGTGCTGATGAATATGATGACCGGAGGGGCGTTCCTTCTGCCGACCATCATGCTGGTCCTGTTAACGACCGGCTCTGTGTATCTGGGCGTTAAGTCGACCGGAAGGCACGGAATCCATAAAAGGCTTGAAACATACCTGGATGTGATGGGAACGCGCGATACGTGTACTTTCGAAGAGCTTGCCGCCGGTTCCGGCCAGAGTGTAAGCCGGGTCAAGAAAGATCTTAAAAAAGCGATCCGCAAAAATATGTTTGTCGGCGAAGCCTACATCGATGCTGAGGAGACCTGCCTGATGACGACGCACTCGGCGTACAGGCAGTACCAGGAGACCATGAGCGCGGCCAGGGCAAGGGAAGCCGAGGAGGCTAATGCGCAGCTAAGAAGGCGCGAGGCTGAAAAACACATGGAGAAGTACTCGGACGAGACAAGGACGATCCTCCGGGAAGGACAGGAATTTATCGCCCATATCCATGAGTGCAACGAAAAGATCCCCGGCGAGGAGATGTCTGAAAAACTGGACCAGCTCGAAAAGGTGGTCACCAGAATCTTTGCGCAGGTTGAGAAGAAGCCTGACAGTGCGCCGGATCTGCATAAGATGATGAGTTACTACATCCCGGTCACCAGAAAACTTCTGGATGCTTATGTGGAGCTTGGAGACAGTTCCCTGCAGGGTGAAAATGTGATCAAGACCCGCAAAGAGATCGAGATGTCCATCGATACCATCAACACGGCTTTTGAAGCATTCCTTGATAATTTCTTTGAAGACACTGCCTGGGATATCTCCTCGGATATCTCGACACTGAAGACAATGATGGCAAGGGACGGCCTGACCGGGCGGGATGAGTTTAAGAACGCCGGCAGGATCGGTACCGTAGCGGCAGACCTCGGAGCGGGATCGTCCGTTTCGGGAGGCGCGGCAGCGGCCGCAGCCGCCGAGGAAGAAGCCAGATAATATACTAACGGGAGGAAAGACCATGGGAAACGAGTTTGACGAATTTGATGCCGTACCTACACCGCAGCTGGTGTTCGGATCCACACAGGATGGAATAAAAGAAGAGGAAGCAAAAGCGGAGGAGGCTGCTGAGCAGGAACCGGTTCCGGCTCCGACTTTGGAGGCCTCACCGGCACTTGCACAGGCAGCGGCGGCAGCAGCCGCAGCAGCCCCCAATGCAGCTGTCTCGGCAGCGGCAGCCGTTGCCGAGGATTTCGGAGCAGCATCCGCGCCTGCAGAAGGTGCAGCAGCGCCGGAAGAAGCTTCGATCGATGACAGTGTGCTCTCGGAAGAGGAAAAAGCGCAGGTCGATGCGTTCAGCAAAAGAATTGACCTGACAGACAGCACAGCCGTGCTTCAGTATGGCGCCGGTGCCCAGAAAAAGATGGCGGAGTTCTCCGAGAAAGCGCTCGAGAACGTCAGGACCAAGGACCTGGGAGAAGTCGGTGATATGATCGCCGGCCTGATCACCGAACTCAAAAGCTTTGATGCGGATGAGGAGGATAATAAAGGATTCCTCGGGCTGTTTAAGAAATCAGCGAACAAGCTGGGGACGATGAAGGCCAAATATGAGAAGGCCGAAGTCAACGTGGACAAGATCTGCAAGATTCTTGAGGATCATCAGGTACAGCTGCTGAAAGATATCGCCATGCTCGACCGCATGTATGAACTGAACCTGACCTATTTCAAGGAATTGACCATGTATATCCTCGCCGGCAAGAAACGCCTGAAGGAAGTGCGCGAGGGTGAACTGGCCGAGCTTACCGCAAAGGCGGAGCGCACGGGCCTGGCGGAGGACGCACAGGCAGCAAGAGACCTGGATGAGAAGTGCGAGCGCTTTGAAAAGAAGCTTCATGACCTGGAGCTGACCAGGGCAGTTGCGCTGCAGACAGCACCCCAGATCAGGCTTGTGCAGGACAGTGATGAGATCATGGTCGAGAAGATTCAGTCGACGCTGGTCAACACCATTCCGCTTTGGAAAAACCAGATGGTCATTGCCCTGGGTGTTGAGCACTCCGCGGAAGCGGCCAAAGCCCAGCAGGAAGTGGCCAACATGACAAATGAGCTGCTCCGGAAGAATGCTGAGAAGCTAAAAGCCGCCACGGTTGAGACTGCAAAGGCTGCGGAGAGAGGCATCGTGGATATCGAGACACTCAAGCAGACCAATCAGTCGCTGATCACTACCCTCGATGAAGTGGTCAAGATCCAGGAAGAAGGCAGAGCTAAACGCCGCACCGCCGAGGTAGAGATGCGTCAGATGGAAGACGAGCTCAAGCGCAAGCTCATCGATATGAGCAAGAGCTGATCAGGACTGCCTTACAGGGGCGTGTGTCTTGTTCCGGTTTTTTGAATGAGATATAATATTTTGCATAGAATTTAAAGGAGATACGAGAAAAATGAAAAGATGTTTGTACTGCGGATTTGAGAACAGCGATACGGCTGAGTTCTGCGAAAAGTGCGGGAATCAGCTGCTGGACAACGTGGTAAGCACCGGAAGTGATCCTTTCGAAGTCCCGACCGGGACCCAGGAGCCTGCAGCGGAAGAACCTGAGCAGGAAGAAGCTGCTCAGACTGCCCCTGAAGAGGGAGCTGCTCCGGAAGAGAGCAATGAACAGGCCCCGGCTGCCGATACCGGATTTGATGAAGGTGAAGGCGGATTGGCTTACAATGCTCCGGACTACGGTTATGCTGCCCAGGCGACTGCCCAGCAGAATTACGACGGTCAGGCTTACGGGTATTCTGCTTCCGATTTCCCGGATACTCCCACGGAGGATGAGGAAGAGACCTATGTACCGCAGAACAGAAATCTTCTCCGGACAAGAGCCAGAAAAATGATCAAAAATCCGCTGTTTTTCCTTGCGGCTCTGGCTTACACCGCTTCGGTGGTACTCGGCATCCTTAATATAGTAACCGGTGCGGCAATCACAAATATTGCTACGCTTTCCAATACTCTTCGTGCTCAGCTGGGAGATGTCACCGCTCTTAAGTATGTTGATATCGCCTACAAATTCATCACGGAGAAAGACCAGCTTCTGGTCAGAGGCATCGGTGTTCTTGCCTATATTCCGGGCCTGATGATCGCGATCGCGCTCTGGATGATCTTCTTCCAGACGACCAACAAGTCCGAACAGATCAACACCTCAGGCTTTACATTTGCACGTGTTCTCAAGATCCTTGAGTTTATCGTCGTCTGCTTCGGCCTGCTGGCTGCAATCGGTGTCAGTGTTTATAACGTGGTGACGACAGCTGCTGCCAAGGAAGAAGTCTTTATGCTGTTCCTTTGCATAATCGCTCTTCTTGTGGTGATCCTGTTGTCAGTGCTCACGATCATGTACTACCTGCAGCTGATCTTTGCGATCAAACTGGTAAGGACCAACTGCAAGACCGGTGATAACATCGGAAGGTTCCCGGGATTTGTGATCTTTGTTACTTTCCTGGGCTTTGTGGCGCAGGTGGCTTCCATTCTCCCGAAAGCACCCGATGATTATATCGGGCTCGGCGTCGGAGCAGCTTCCGCGGCATGGCTTCTGCTGATAACCATTTGGGCGATCGTTTATCGGTCGGTTGTTAAGAACAGGTGATCCTTGAAAGCAATACATACACTTATGGGGAGTAAGGGATAGTATGTACAGACAGAAAAACGGAACAGATCCTGTTGAACGCCTGGATTCAGTCCTGCGTGACAGGACACGGTACAAAAAGGTCAGGGGAGCAAGACCCGCCAGTATCGTCAGGCAAAGCAGCCAGGTCGGCAAAAGACTGAGGGAACTGAGGGAAAATGCCCCGGTAAGGGACAGAAAATCCGAGGAACAGCGTTCCGAAGAACTGAGGACCCGAAGCGGCAGCCGCTACGAAGAGAAAAGATCCGAAGCGGCCGTGAAAACAGGCAGCCGCTACGAAGATAAGAAAAAAGCGGAAACCGCGGCAAAAGCCAGGCACAGTGAAGTAAAGAAGGCAGTAGCGGTGCCAAAGGCGGAAAACCGCGAAGAACAGAAGCAGGAAGCGGCAGCCCGTCCGCTGCCGGCACCTGTCGCAAAAATCCTGACGGCACTGTCAGGGCTTAATCGAAGAAACGCGGCAATGATCGCGTCCATCGCAGTTGCAGCTGCACTGGTGGTCGGATATGCGGTCGTAGGCGTTTTTTATACCTCCCATTTTTATGACGGGACGACCATTTTCGGGATCGACTGCAGTCGGTATACTGCCGAGCGCGCCAGGGAAGAAGTGGCGGACAAGGTGAGCATGTATACGCTGACAGTGGATTCGAGAACAGGCTCAGATGTCATCAGTGCCGGCGAGATCGGCCTGCGCTACAGGGACTCGGGAACGATCGAACGTCTTTTAAAGACGCAGAAAAGTTTCCTGTGGCCCGTGATGATGTCAATGCGCCGGAATACGGTCATTACCGTCGACACCGATTACGATGTGCCGAAGATGGACCGGGAGCTTGAAGCATTCTCCTGCTATAAGCGGGTGAATGAGATCATGCCGCAGGATGCCTATCTTGGCAGGAATGACGACGGATTTGTTGTTGTTCCCGAACAACCCGGTTCAAAGCTGGATCGCGAAGCGGTCCGCCGCAAGGTCATGGGTGCTCTCGATACCGGCGAGACATATCTCTCGCTCGACGAAACGGACTGTTACCTTGAACCGGCTGTCACATCAGACGATCCCGAGCTGAACCGGCAGGCGCAGGCGCGGAACGTTCTTCTGGGTGCGGATCTGACCTATACTTTCGGGGATGAGACGCGCGAAGTGGATGCTTCCGTGATCATGAATTTCATCGTTCCGGACGGCGAAGGCGGTTACCAGATCAGTGAGGAGAGGGTCTGGGATTATGTCTCCTCTCTGGCATACCGGTATGACACTTATGGGAAACCCAGACAGTTCCATTCTTCGATCGGTACGATTGAGTACCTCGAGGGTGGAGATTACGGCTGGCTGATGGATCAGGCGGAAACTGCGCAGCAGCTTCTCGATGCCATTCGTTCCAAACAGACCGGGCCGATCGAACCGGTATGGTCAGTCATGGGAAAAGCTCATGGCCTGAACGATATCGGAGGAACTTATGTGGAGGTCTGCATTTCCATGCAGGAGATGTGGTGCTATCAGAATGGCACCCTGATCGTGGATACGCCGGTAGTCACCGGTAATCCCAACATGAACAACGCAACGCCCTCAGGGGGAGTGTGGGCAATCGATGCGAAGATGACGGATTTCACGCTGACCGGACCTGACTACCGGGTACCTGTCAACTATTGGATGCCGTTCAACGGCAATGTCGGAATCCATGATCTTCAGTCAAGGTACTATTATGGCGGATCGATCTATCTGTACGGCGGTTCTCACGGATGTGTCAACACACCGCTCGATGCAGTCAGTGAGATCTACAACGCGGTCTCCGTGGGGACACCGGTGATCGTTTACGAGTAAAGGGAAAACTAAATATGATTAATAAGGGTATGACTGCTGTGAAAAGGGGGGCACTGCAGGATGAAAAAAGTATATACGGATGAGCTGATTTTTCGCGCTTTAGGGGACAGACACAGGCTTGCGATTCTGCGGCATCTTCTCGAAAATGAGATGAATGCCGGTGAGATCCTGGCCGTAGTAGATGTGGTTCAGTCTACATTATCACATCACATGAAAATACTTACTTCGTCGGGACTGGTCAATTCCAGGAGAGCCGGGAAGTGCACATACTATACGATCAATACGCAGGCAGTGGAATTTGTGATGGAGCAGCTTAAGCTCTTTCTTGACCCTGCCGTACCGGCCGGCGAGATCAAAGAAACGGCTGCAGAACCGGTAAAAGAAAAACCGAAAAAAGAAGCGCCGAAAGAGGCGAAGATCGAGGAGCCGAAAATTGTGGAGCCGGAGAAAGAACATGAAGTGATCGCCACCCCCATAACCTACGACGAGCCTGTCAGGGATAAGGAAAAAGCCCGGGGTAAGAAGGAAAAGAATAAATCAAAGGGAAAAGGCAAAGATAAAAACAAGGGCGGCAAGAAAAAGAAATAATTAAGCATCGATAAGGAACTTGTTTGAATGGACGCAATGACAAAGGATTCCAGGGATGAAAGGCTTCAGGAGCTGCTTGCGCAGTGTCTCGAGAGCGCTTCCATGGATCTGAACCTCTATCTTGAATATGATGTAAAGCGCGGCCTGCGTGAATCAAGCGGTAAGGGCGTGCTTACAGGCCTGACGGAGATCTCGGATGTAACAGGCTTCGCGGTAAGGGGAGGAAAGAAGTACCCCATCGACGGCGAACTCTATTATCAGGGATATAACGTCAAGGATATCGTGAACGGGCTGAAAGGGAAAAGGTTCAGCTTCGAGGAGATCACTTATCTCCTGCTGTTCGGGGAACTGCCGAACCGGCAGCAGATGGATGATTTTATCGAACTGCTTGCCCTCTACAGGGAACTGCCCAGCAATTTCGTCCGCGATGTGATCATGAAGGCACCCAGTGCCAATATCATGAACGGAATGCAGAAAAGTGTGCTGACTCTGTTTTCGTATGACAAAGATCCGGATGATACCAGCGTACTCAATGTCCTGCGCCAGTCGCTGACACTGATCGCTACCATGCCGCTGATCGCTGTCTACGGTTACCAGGCGTACCAGCATTATTATAACGACAAGAGCCTGATCATCCGCTACCCGAAGCCGGAGCTTTCCGCTGCGGAAAATATCCTGCGCATGCTGCGTGAGGACGGGCAGTACACCCCGCTTGAAGCCAGGGTGCTCGATACGGCGCTTGTGATTCACGCCGAGCACGGCGGCGGTAATAACTCGACCTTCACGACCCATGTGGTGACCTCCACCGGGACGGATACCTACTCGGCCGTAGCAGCCTCGCTCGGTTCCTTAAAAGGACCCAAGCACGGCGGTGCGAACCTGAAGGTACAGGATATGTTTGCGGATATCAAGGCAAATGTTTCCAACTGGGAAGACAGGGAAGCCGTCAAAAGCTACCTGGAGAAGATCACCCGGAAGGAAGCTTTTGACAGGAGCGGCCTGATCTACGGAATGGGTCATGCCATCTATACACTGTCCGATCCGCGAGGAGTGATCCTTAAGGAATACGCACAAAACCTCTCGAAAGAGAAGGGACGTGAGGACGAATTCGCTCTTTACGAGACAGTGGAACAGATCGCTTCCGATATGCTTACAAGCCAGAAACGGCTTTCGAAACCGATCTGCTTCAACGTGGACTTCTACAGCGGCCTGGTTTACTCGCTGCTGGGGATCCCTGAGCAGCTTTACACGCCGATCTTCGCGATCTCGCGAATCTCGGGGTGGTGCGCCCACCGGATCGAAGAACTGGTCAATGACAGTAAGCTGATCCGGCCCGCTTACAAGTATGTAGGCCATCACAGACCTTATCTGCGGATGGAAGAAAGATGACCTATCTTTTAGATTTGGAACAGAACAGACAGGCTTAGTGAAGAAAGGAAGAAACCATGAACACACTGGAACTGCAGAAAATGGCGAATGAGGTTCGCAAGAGCATCGTAACAGCCACTCACAGTGCAAAGTCCGGGCATCCGGGTGGCTCATTGTCGGCGGCAGACGTTTTCACCTACCTTTACTTTGAGGAGATGAATATTGATCCTGCAAATCCCGACGCACCGGACAGAGACCGCTTTGTGCTCTCAAAGGGTCACACAGCTCCCGGCTATTATTCGGCACTGGCTCACAGAGGATTTTTCCCGGTAGAAGACTTAAAGACTCTTCGTCATATCGGTTCACACCTTCAGGGACATCCCTGCATGCAGCATACCCCCGGCGTTGACATGTCTTCGGGATCCCTCGGACAGGGCATCTCTGTAGCAGTGGGCATGGCTCTTTCCGCAAAACTCAGCGGCAAGGATTATCGTGTTTACACTCTTCTGGGTGACGGTGAGATCCAGGAAGGCCAGGTATGGGAAGCTTCCATGTTTGCAGGACACAGGAAACTGGATAACCTGGTAGTGATCGTAGACAATAACGGCCTGCAGATCGACGGAAATGTCGCAGACGTATGCTCGCCTTATCCGATCGACAAGAAATTTGAAGCATTCAATTTCCATGTGATCAACGTAGCTGACGGCAACGATATGGAACAGCTTGCAGCCGCCTTCAAAGAAGCGCGCACAGTCAAGGGCATGCCCACAGCTATTATTATGAAGACAGTCAAAGGAAAAGGCGTTTCCTTCATGGAAAACCAGGCAAGCTGGCACGGTGCAGCTCCGAACGATGAGCAGTACGCGATTGCCATGGCAGATTTAGAGAAAGTGGGGGAGGCATTATGTCAGAAGTAAAAAAGATCGCGACGAGAGAAAGCTACGGCAATGCACTGGCGGAACTGGGCAAAGAGCATGAAGACGTGGTCGTTCTTGATGCTGACCTTGCCGGCGCTACAAAGACAAGCACTTTTAAGAAAGCTTTTCCGGACAGACATATCGACTGCGGTATCGCGGAATGTGACATGATGGGCATCGCGGCCGGTCTTGCAACCACCGGAAAGGTTCCGTTTGCAAGCACGTTTGCCATGTTTGCGGCAGGCAGGGCTTTCGAACAGATCCGCAACTCCATCGGATATCCTCACCTGAACGTGAAAGTCGGCGCTACTCATGCCGGCATCACCGTCGGTGAAGACGGAGCTACCCATCAGTGTCTGGAAGACGTCGCGCTGATGCGCACGATCCCCGGCATGACGGTAGTCGTTCCTTCGGATGATATCGAAGCAAAGGCAGCCGTGAAAGCCGCCTATGAGACAGACGGTCCGTTCTACATGCGCTTTGGCCGTATGGCAGTTCCGGTCATCAATGACAATCCGGATTACCATTTCGAGCTCGGCAAGGGCGTCCTCCTGAAGGAAGGCACCGATGTGACACTCGTTGCCAGCGGCGTGTGCGTACAGAGCGCGCTTGAAGCTGCCGAGAAGCTGGCCGCTGACGGCATCAGCGCCGAAGTGATCAACATCCATACCATCAAACCGCTTGACAAGGACATCATCGCAGCAAGTGCCGAGAAGACCGGCAAAGTGGTCACCGTAGAAGAGCATAATGTGATCGGCGGCCTCGGCGGCGCCGTCTGCGAAGCCCTTTGCGAGACCGTACAGGTTCCGGTCATGCGTATCGGCGTTCAGGATGAGTTCGGTTTTTCCGGCCCTGCCGGCGACCTGCTGAAGGAATTCCGTCTGGATGGGCAGGGAGTGTATGAGCAGGTGAAGACCTGGCTTGCCTGAGGTAAATCAAGCTTAGTTTTGAATAAATTAAAGCCATGCAGCAGCAAAAACACGATTTGTTTTTGCGATCTGCATGGCTTTCTTTAATGCGAACAGTACTTTATATCGATGTCTGTCGATGATTTTGCAGCCATCAGGCCCCCTGCGGATGCGTGCTGAACTTATATCCTACTCCCCACACGGTTGTGATCGCCCAGTTCTCTGTTGATCCCAGCTTTTCGCGTATCCGCTTTATATGGACGTCGACTGTCCGGGTATCGCCTGCGTAGTCATAGCCCCAGATGCGGCTCAGCAGCTGTTCTCTCGTAAATACCTGATCCGGTGATGAGGCCAGGAAGTAGAGCAGCTCTATTTCCTTGGGCGGCATTTCGAAACGGACGCCCCGGCAGGTGACTGTGTAGTTGCTGAGGTTGATCGTCAGGTCTTTGCAGCGGACGATCCGCCGGATGCCCGGTCCGGATGAGGGGGTGCCTGTACGGCGCAGGACGGCCCTTATTCGGGCTGTAAGTTCTTTGTAGTCATACGGTTTGACTACGTAGTCATCCGCGCCAAGATCCAGCAGATTCACTTTTTTATCTACTGCGGTATCGGCGGAAACGATGATGATGGGTATGCGCGGGTGAAAGTGAGCATCCCGGCAAAGCCTGGAGAGATCAGCAGCGGGCAATTTGAGATCCAGGAGAATAAGGTCCGGATCATATGCGGTGACTTTTTCAAGAAGACCTTCTCCGCCGGTAAAGATCTTGCAATCAAATGATTCCTTTTTAAGATATTCAGAAAATGATGTCGATATACCGGCGTCGTTTTCCACAATCATGATTCTGATTTTGTCTGTCATGGAGTACCTAGCCTATTAGATCGTAAAAAACATAGTTAAAGTGCACGGTTTTATGAATCGTATCAGTATCTGAGGGTGACGATGGTGACGCCGCTGTCTCCCTCGCCGTATTCACCCAGACGGAACGAGGCGACCCGTTTCTGTCTGCGCAGGTAATTGTGGACCGCTTTTCGAAGAGCTCCTGTACCCTTGCCGTGAACGACACGGACGGTCTCGAGATGGGCGACGCATACGTCGTCCAGGTATTTGTCAAGTTCCGGAATGGCTTCATCAGTCGTCTTGCCCAGCAGGTTGATCTCCATGCTGACGCTGGCTGATTTGCCGACTTTGATCTGGCCCGTTCCGGAACGGGGGGCGGTCTTCCTGGCGGCAGACTGCTCCGCGGCGGCTTCCATGGACGGTTCCAGGTCGGAAATGTTGACCTGTGTTCTTAAAAGTCCCATGTGCACGAAGAGATTACCCTTGGAATCCGGGAGCGAACTGACAGTGACAGTTTTTCCGAGACTTATGCTGCGGACGCTGTCTCCGATCCGGATCCTTGAAGGATCGATCCCGCCGGTATTTGATGAACGTTTTTTCTCTTTTTTACCGGCATCCAGCTCATTGATCTTTTCACGAAGCCGGGTCCTTTCCTGTTCCATCTCACGCGAGGAGGAAAATCCGCCCATTTTGTTGTAACGTCGGATGGTCTCGTCCGCGTATTCTTTGGCATCCCGCAGGATAGCGGCGGCTTCTTCCCTTGCCTGTGCAAGGATCTTTTCCCTGGACTCGTCGAGGCGGTTCTGGCGCTGCTCGTAGCGGCTGCGAAGCTGCTGCGCTTCGTCTTTGAGCTGCTGCGCGGCGGCCAGATCGCTCTCAGTCTGCATGCGCCTGTTTTCCAGGTCAGCGACCACATCTTCGAACTTTTCTTCTTCCTGGCCGATATGCTCTTTAGCCTGTTCAATGACTTCATCGGGCAGGCCGAGGCGCCTTGAGATGGCGAACGCATTGCTCTTTCCGGGAATACCGATGAGCAGGCGGTAGGTAGGCCGGAGTGTTTCCACGTTGAATTCGCAGCAGGCATTTTCCACACCGGGTGTCGAAAGGGCGAAGATCTTCAGCTCGCTGTAGTGAGTCGTGGCGATGGTCCGGATACCGCGGCTGTGCAGGTTGGAGAGGATGGCGATCGCCAGGGCGGCACCTTCGGTGGGATCCGTGCCGGCACCGAGCTCATCGAACAGCACAAGAGAGTGCTCGTCTGCTTTCTCCCAGAACGCGACGATATTCGTCATGTGGGAAGAGAAAGTGCTCAGGCTCTGCTCAATGCTCTGCTCGTCACCTATATCGGCATAGACTTCTTTAAATACTGCCAGCCTGGAGTGTTCAGCGGCCGGAATGAACAAACCGGCCTGGCCCATGAGCGTGAACAGTCCGGCAGTCTTTAAGGAGACTGTCTTTCCGCCGGTGTTGGGACCTGAGATCACCAGAAGATCAAAATCTTCCCCGAGCCGGATATCCACCGGAACCACCTTTTTGGGATCCAGCAGAGGATGACGCGCCTTGCGAATGTCAATGATGCCGTCCTCGTTGAACTCGGGCATATAACCGTTATAGCTCTTGGCCAGCATGGCCCGCGCAAAGATAAAATCCAGGCGGGTCAGGATGGAGATGTTCTGAAGGATGGCATTGCTCTCAGCTGCAACCGAATTGCTCAGGGATGCCAGAATGGCATCGATCTCCTTCTTTTCTTCCAGCTCCAGCTCACGCAGCTCGTTGTTAAGACGCACGACAGCCATCGGCTCGATGAAGAGAGTAGAGCCGGAAGAGGACTGGTCGTGAATCATGCCCGGTACCTGGGAACGGCATTCTGCCTTGACAGGCACACAGAAACGGCCGTTGCGCTGAGTGATCACCGCATCCTGAAGATACATGCGCGCGCTCCCGTTCACCATACCGTTTAGCTGTGAGCGGATCCGCTCATAAGTCTGGCTCATGGTACGGCGGATCTGACGCAGTTTCGGGCTGGCATCGTCGGCGATCTCCTCTTCGGAGAGGATGCATCGGCGGATCTCGGCTGAAACGGAAGAGAGGGGAGAGATACCGGCAAAAAGCGGATCAAGAACAGCCTCAGGCTGCTGCGTGTTCTCCGGGTCCTCCGAAGAGGGCTCTGAGCTCCGTTCATCGGCAGGGGTCCGGGCATATGCTTTTGCCCTGGAAGCGGCATCGAGCAGGGAACAGATCTGCAGAAGTTCGGATGCACTCATGGCACTGCCGATCTCCAGACGTTTGATGGAAGCTGTCAGGTCGACGGTACCGGCAAAGGACAGACTGCCCTTTTGGTAGATTCTTCGAAGCGCATCACCGGTCTCACCAAGCATCTGGTTGATGACAAACAGGTCATCGGCAGGTACAAGGCGGCGGCAAAGTTCTTTACCGGGCACGGAACCGGCCATATGTATAAGCCGGTCGATCAGCTTGTCAAATTCAAGAATTCGAAGTGCTTTTTCGTTCATAAAGATCCTCTGCAAATCATGATGGCTTTAAGGCCGGAAGAACAAAAAACAGATAGGTCAACTGTATTTACACACGGATAATTTTACCATATAATTAGAGAAAATAAAACAACTTTGACATATGAATCACAATGTTGATTTTCATTAAATCCACCTATAGAACAGGAGAATTACGTGAAATATATCGGAGCTTTTAAAGACGGTGACAGAATCAGTGATGTATATTTATGTAAATACCGCCAGCAGGCAGTCGCCAAAAACGGCAAGACATACGAGAATGTAGTGCTCCAGGATAAAAGCGGAACGGTGGATGCCAAGATCTGGGATCCGAACTCATCCGGAATCGGGGCTTTTTCCGCCATGGACTATGTGCATGTGACCGGTGATGTGGTCATGTTCCAGAATTCTCCGCAGCTGAATATCAAGCGCGCACGGATCGCGGATGACGGAGAGTATATTCCTGCAGATTACCTGCCTGTTTCCGCGAAGGATCCGGAAGTGATGTTTGCCGACCTGACGGCGCTCCTTAGTACGGTGGAGAACCCGTTCCTGAAGCAGCTGATCGCCAGGTACTTTGAGGAAGAAAATTTCATTAAAGCTTTCAAGCGGCATTCCGCAGCCAAGACCGTTCATCATGCTTTTGTGGGAGGACTGCTCGAACACACCCTGAGTGTCGTGCGGATGTGTGACCAGTTCTGCGTACTTTATCCGTATCTGAACCGCGACCTGCTGCTGACTGCGGCGGCTTTTCATGATGTCGGCAAGCTCAAGGAGATCTCGGCTTTTCCGGAAAACGACTATACCGATGACGGGCAGCTGCTCGGCCACCTGGTTATGGGCAGTGAGCTGATCGGCTATGCCTGCCGCAGCATCAAGGGCTTTCCGCGGAGACTGGCCAGTGAGCTTCAGCATTGTATTCTGGCGCATCACGGTGAATTTGAGTACGGTTCTCCCAAACGCCCGGCTATTCCGGAGGCACTGGCACTTAACCTTGCGGACAATGCCGATGCCAAACTGGAGAGCATGCGCGAGATCATGAGCGCAGCCGGTGACAACAAGGGCTGGCTTGGCTATAACAAACTGTTCGAATCGAACCTGAGGAAGAGTACTGAGTTCTGAGAGGAGACAGATCGTTGAAGTACGAAAAAAACCAGTGCTTTACTGTACGGATCATAGATTACAGCGATGAGGGGCTCGGCATTGGCCGGGCTTTTTCTCAGTCTGCGGATGCCGAACCGGGAGAGGGAATCACCGTGTTCGTGAAGGATACCGTGATCGGTGATCTGGCGAGAGTAAGATTAACAAAGGTCAAGAAAACCTATGCCTATGCACGCCTTGAGCAGGTGCTCGAGGAAAGTCCCGACAGAGTGCAGGTCCGATGCCCGGACGCGGCTCGCTGCGGCGGATGCCAGATCCAGATGATGGATTATGAAGCGTCACTGGAGTGGAAGACGAAAAAGGTGCGCGATGCGCTGGTAAGGATCGGCGGTTTTTCCGATGAAGAAGCTGATCGTCTGGTAAAACGTGCAATTGGGATGGACGATCCGTGGCATTATCGCAATAAAGCCCAGTACCCGGTGGGAACGGATAAGGAAGGCCGTCCGGTGACCGGGTTTTATGCAGCCAGAACGCACGATATCATTCCGCGGCTTGACTGTCCGATCGGAGATCCGGCCAACGAGAAGATTCTCAGCTGCATACTTGATGTAATGCGATCGCAGAAGATCACTGCTTATGACGAAGTGAGCGGCAGGGGCGACATCCGGCATGTGATGATCCGCAGCTCACGCTCCACCGGTCAGATCATGGTCTGTCTGGTCGCCGCGCGCAGGAACTTTCCGGGCAGGGAAGTGCTGGCCGAAAGACTGATGCAGATCTCCGGCGTCGCAGGCGTCAGTGTCAATGTCAACCCGGACCGCACCAATGTGATTCTCGGAAAAGAGACCGTGACGATCGCCGGCGAGGATCATATCGTGGACCGGATAGGCGGAGTCGATTTCCGAATCTCACCGCGCTCTTTTTATCAGGTCAATCCGCAGCAGACGCAGGTCCTCTACGGGCTGGCCGCGGAATTTGCCGGCCTGACCGGGAAAGAAACAGTATGGGACCTCTACTGCGGAATCGGAACCATAACCTTATCCATGGCACAGAGCGCGAAGGAAGTGTTCGGTGTGGAGATCATCCCGGAAGCGATCACGGATGCTCAGGAAAACGCAGCGCTTAACGGGATCGGAAATGCCCGGTTCTTCGTCGGAAAAGCGGAGGAGGTCCTGCCTGAGAAGTATGAAAATGAGGGCATCCGCGCAGACGTGATCGTGGTCGATCCTCCGCGGAAAGGCTGTGACAGGGCGGTGCTTGATACCATGATCCGCATGCAGCCGGAGAAGATCGTCTATGTAAGCTGCAATCCGGCGACCCTGGCCAGGGATCTTGGAATTTTGCGGGAGGGCGGCTATGAGACTTTGAAAGTACAGCCCGTGGATATGTTTCCGCATACGGTTCATGTCGAAAACGTCTGTCTGCTTTGGGGGTCTTCTCAAAATCGGTCAACGGCTATATCATGAGATTGACCGATGCGGTTAACGGAGGCCTGAGATGAATCCCAAATTTTATTCATTGCCCGGGGAAAAGCAGTCAGCGATCCTGAATGCGGGGTTTCGTGTGTTTTCCCGAAATACCTATAAGAAGAGCCCGATGAGCGAGATCGCGGATGCGGCCGGCATCAGTAAAGCGCTGCTGTTCCATTATTTCCATAACAAGAAGGAACTGTATCTTTTCCTCTGGGATACCTGCTGCAGGATAACCGTCGAGGAAATGACCAGGAGCGGGGCATACGAGCAGACAGATCTGTTTGGCAGCATGGATTACGGTATGAAAGCGAAACTGCGCCTGATGAGGCAGTATCCCGACATTGGCGTATTTGCCGTCAGGGCGTTTTACGAAAAAGACCCGGAGGTCGCCCCGGATATTCAGAAAAGCATGGGGCAGTACCTGAATGTCCATGCGGCGGCGAAGCTTCAGCAGCTGGATCCGGAAGATTTTATTCCCGGTATTGATCTGCAGATGATGTATAAGGAAATGTACTGGGCGTCCGAAGGATGTCTGTGGGAATATATTCAGCGCGGATGTATGGATATCGATGCCATGGAGAAGGATTTCAGAAAGCTTCTGGAGTTCTGGAAAACGATCTATCTTCGCAAGAACCGGGAGGGAGCGGGAGATGACTGAGAAAACATATGAGACCGCTTCCGGTACGATTCATTACTGGACAAACGATATTATTCCGGGCAGAAAGACTCTGGTTTTTCTGCCCGGTCTTACAGCGGACCATCACCTGTTTGATAAACAGATCGAAGCTTTTGGGGAAGAATTTAATGTTCTGGCCTGGGATGCTCCGGGACATGCTGCTTCCCGGCCGTTCAGGCTGGATTTTTCTTTGCCGGACAAAGCAGTGTGGCTGCATGAGATTCTGGAAAAAGAAGGGATCTCGCGTCCGGTGCTGATCGGACAGTCGATGGGAGGCTATGTTTCCCAATGCTATATTCAGCAATATCCGGGGGAAGCCTCCGGTTTTATTTCCATTGACTCAGCGCCGCTCAAACGCTGCTATGTGACGGGAGCAGAGATCTGGCTTTTGAAGAGAACGGAGCCGATGTACCGGGCTTTTCCGTGGAACAGCCTTAAAAAGATCGGTGTAAACGGCTGTTCAAAAAGCGAATACGGACGAAACCTGATGTGGAGTTTTGTAAACTCTTATTCAAAAGATGAGTACTGCGCGCTGTCCGGGCATGGGATGAAAATGCTCGCGGAGGCAATGGAAGCGGACCTGCCGTATGAGATCGACTGTCCCATGGTACTGATCTGCGGAGAGAAGGACCAGTCCGGTTCCGCGAAGAGTTATAATCGCAGATGGGCGAAAAAGGAACACCTGCCGATCTGGTGGATCAAAGACGCCGGACACAATTCCAATACGGACAAACCCGAAGAAGTGAACCGGATCATCCGGAAATTTGTCCTGTCGATCAAGGAGGAATGACCATGAGCAAAGAACTTTTTGTACGGGCGATATTCAAATTTTTTGCAGGCTTGCTGATCGTCGGCCTTTTGCTTTTCCTTTCAGCGGGAACCTTCCGGTATCCTAATGCCTGGCTTCTTATCGGAATTTTGTTTGTTCCGATGTTCATCGCGGGACTTATTATGATGAAGAAGAATCCGGAGCTTCTGCGAAAGCGCCTGAACGTAAATGAGAAAGAATCAGAGCAGCGCTCGGTCATTTTTCTGAGCGGGATCATGTTTCTTGCGGCTTTCATCCTGGCGGGGCTGAGCTTCCGCTTTGACTGGCTTATGCTTCCTTTCACGGTCAGCATCATTTTCGCAATTGTATTTCTGGCAGCATATGCGCTTTACGCGGAGGTCCTGCGGGAGAACACCTATCTTTCCAGAACGGTGGAAGTGCAGGAAGACCAGAAGGTGATCAGTACCGGGCTTTATGGGGTCGTGAGGCATCCGATGTACATGGTGACCGTGCTTTTGTTTCTTTCCATGCCGCTGGTGCTTGGATCTTTGATCTCGTTTGTGGTAACGCTCTGCTACATCCCGATCATTGCAAAGCGGATCCGGAATGAGGAGCAGGTCCTGGAAAAAGGCCTGCCGGGATACGAAGATTATAAGAAAAAAGTAAGATACAGGCTGATCCCCTTTGTGTGGTAAAATAGATCATATAGTTTTGCTGTGATATAAAGGAGTGTTCAGTATGAAAAAAACAAAGTCCGGATCTTACAGACTGTTTCTTGCATCAGCGATAATGACACTGGCGGTCTGCGCCGGCGCATCGGCAGATGAAACCACGCTGCCGGCGTCTTTGGAGGAGGCTTATGTGAGCTATCTGGGGCCTCAGGGAACCTATACGGAAGAGGCTGCTCAGTTTTTCTTTGAGAATAATGAAAACCTTATTCCTAAAGCCACCGTTGAGGAAGCAATCGAGGATGTTGCGGCAGGAAACGCGGATTATGCGGTAATTCCGCAGGAAAACACCGTGGGCGGTGCAGTCGTAAACTATGTTGACGCATTGATCGCGCAGGATAATATTTTTGTGATCGGAGAAGTGATCCTTCCGATCAGCCAGACACTGATGGGAGTTCCCGGCGCTTCTCTGGAAGACATACAGACTGTCTGTTCCCACGCACAGGGGATAGCCCAAAGCGCCAGGTGGAGAGAGGAAAACCTGCCGGACGCCGGGACGCAGGAGATGGACAGTACGGCAGCAGCAGCCAGCTATGTTTCCGAGACCGGGGATAAAACGATCGCCGCGGTCGCAGCACCCGGAGCTGCCGAGCTTTACGGACTTTCCGTGCTGGCAAAAAACGTGCAGATCACAGACGCAAATAAGACCAGGTTTTATGTTCTTTCTGCTTCGCAGGCGGAAGAAGCGAAGCCCAGAGCCGTTTTTGCGGCAGACTGCGAGGCAAACCGGATCGATGACATCATCGTCGAGCTGCACGATGCAGGACTGGAACTGGTGACGATCCATGACAGGCCGGAAGGCAGTCAGCTGGGAACCTATCATTATCTTATCGAGGTCGAAGACTGGAATGAGATCCCTGATGAACAGGCTGAAAAGATAAAAGCGATCCCTGAGATACGCTTTCTGGGAAGCTTTGATACGACAGAAAAGAAGAATTGACTGAAAAAGGTGACGGGAACCCGTCACCTTTTGCTTTCTACGCGGACTCTGCCGCTGTGGATACTTTCTTCGAAAAATTCCTTGACGGAGCAGCCGGCCCGGCCGGAAGAAGCGCAGGCACACGCGCAGGCGCACGAAGAAGCGCACGCACAGGCGCATGAAGATGCGCAGGAGGAGTGATGTCCGGAGCCGGAGCGGTGCGATCCGCCCGAATGACGGGAACGGCTTGCCGGCGCGGGAATCACGTTCACGTGGATGTATGTGTTGGGAACGGTGCCGTAGCGATAGGTTCCGGCTTTGCGGTAAGCCTCGGGTTTTTCGAGGTCTTTTTCTTCGACGACCTCTTTGCTCTTGATCATACTGTGTCCGCAGTACGGGCAGTCGTCCTTGCCATCCTCCCGGACGGCGCCGCAGCTCGGACAGTTCTCATAGTATTCAATTTTGGTGCGGACGATCTTTTTTCCTTCTGATCCGGAACCGCCAAATCCGGTTCCGCCGGTTATCCAGCGGACGAACTTAACGATCAGGAATACAGGCAGGAATATGAAGACGAACAAAACGATAAACGCACCGACGGCCGTGTAGAGAATATCGTTTTCATCCGGAATGGTTTTGGACGAGCTGCCGCCTGCCTGATGTTCTTTGGAGAAACCGAAAGCGTCGTTTAAGTATGTCACGGACATTTTGTAATGTTTCCCGGGTGCCAGGGCAGTGGAGAAGACCAGATAACCGTTATCCTGCAGGCAGTCCGGCTGCCATGCCTGAGCCTTGTCCCCGTTCCAGCGGATGGTCAGGTCCTTAACTTCGATCTCATCAAACCAGGCCGGCGTGAAGGTGTAGACCGTCTCTCCGTCGGTATAGCGGTCGATCTGGTACATGTTGTCCTGAACAAATGAAAACTCGAAACTCGCCGTCTCGTCCTTGTAATAATCCCGGTCAAGATAAACTGCCAGCGTATTTCCCTTATCTTCGATGTGATCGACGCCTGCCAGGGCAGTGACAGCGGAGTGGTGGTTATTGGGGACGCCGATATCAGCCCATGTCAGAGGGCCGTATTTCTCGTCATCGAGCACCTTCCAGTCAATATGGTATGTCATCTCAAGGGAAGCGTCCTCCCGGACGTCCACGGTGATTTGGAAATGTTCGATCTCATCCGTGGGAGTGTCTGCTTTTGCGATCGTTTTAAAGGGAGCGCACCATCCCAGGCAGAGCAGTACGATGGCCGCCGTCAGCAGGAACGCATGCATTATTCTCGTTTTTTTCGTCTTGGTATTCATCAGCAGTACCTCCTGAGGGGGCATTCACCGGTCATTTGGGCTGAAAAAGCGCGGCGCTCCCGGCATTCTTTGCTTTCCCAGATACTCTTCCAATCATCCCTGAGCATGTTCCCGAGCGGTTTGTCGGAGAGCCAGCTCTGGCACGGGACCACGTTCCCGCCGGGCGTGACGGCCATATTGGAAAGGCAGGCTCCGCAGGACGGGGAAGGAATATTCAGCTCTTCAAACACTTCGTCATCGAGCCATCCCGGAGAGGTGAAGGCGATCTCCATGCCGTTGTTATGGCAATAGGAGACGGCGCCGCGCAGGATCTCCTCCAGCTCTTCGCTCTTAAGCTGCAGCGCTTCCGATTCGGCACCGGCAGCGCTTCCTGTCGTGATCAGGCCGGAGCAGGTCACATAGATCACGCCGAGAGAGTGAAGCAGTTCGAGCGTTTTTTTGTAGTCCCGGTTGAGGGTGCACAGAGGGGTGTTGATGCTCACGGACAGGCCCTGTGCAAGGGCATTTTTTATTCCGGCCAGGGTCTTATCGTGTCCCTGCGCACCTACGAGGCGGTTGTGGATCTGAGGATCGGCGGAGTAAAAGGTGATCTGTACACTGTCGAGCTCCGCTTCGCGAAGACCGCGGCAATACTCTTCGGTCAGCTTCATTCCGTTGGTGTTGAGCCTGGAGATAAACCAGCGCGCATGGCTGATCAGCTCAAACAGGTCATCGCGCAGCGTCGGTTCGCCGCCCGTAAAGGTCACCTGCGGAATACCGGCACTGCGGCAGTTATCCAGAATCTCTTTCCACTCTTTCGTGGTTAGCTCTGCTTCGTCCGACAGGACCTGGCCGGCGGCGTAGCAGTGCACACACTTCTGATTGCAGTGCCAGCTGCCGTCTTTTGTCATGGCGCTGACCATCAGGTCCATGCGGTGAGGAGAGCGCATATACGGCGCATAATCTCCTATGCTCATGAAATCAACATCAGCGGTCACTTCTTCGCGGTAAGCGATCTGGCGGATGGTCGTGTAGATGGTCCGGATATCAGCCTGTATGCGGTCCCGGGAAAAGACAGGAATGATCTTGTGAACGCTGTCGGCGGTCCGATCCTGAATCTTTTGTATATCTTCTTCGCTGATCTGTCTGCCGTCGTAGAGGTTCGTCTCCCGGATGAGTTCTGCCAGAATTACCGCCCAGGCAAAATTGACCGGCAGGATATCCGTGCCGTTGATGATGGCGGCGCTGGGCCCGAATTCGTCCTCCAGCGGTTTGGGAGGAATCAGGTGGATGCGGATGGCGCCGGGGCCGTCCGGATTCAAAGTGGTATGCAGTACTTCGCTGAAGGTGGAGTCCATGTAGGCCTTCAGATTGCGCACGGTTTTTGTTTTTCGGAATATTCTGGGTATATTAGCCATTGCGTCCTTTCCGCCCGAAAACCGGGCTGATCCGGCTGCTGTGCCCAAATCCGTGTTTATCAAATTCCGGATGGGGTCATTTTTTTACGTAACGCTTTCATTATATCACTACTTCAGCATTTGTCATTCATTTCGGACCGTGATATATTTTTTATAAGAAACTGTTTGGTGTGTGTTTTTTGTACCAAAGAGTAAGAGCTTCAAAAGAAAGGCAATACCATGAACGTAAGAGAGAAACTCATTGACTATATGAAGTCCGGAATCAAGGAGTCGCAAGTCAGTTCGCTCGGAATGGAGGCTGAGCATTTTATCCTGAAAAAAGACACTCTTGAAGCGGTGCCTTACGCCGGTAAGGGAGGCATCAGGGAGATCCTGTGCCGGTTGATGGAGGCTGTCGAAGGCAGCACGGCGCTGCCGGGAAAAGAACTGCTGGGATTTACGGCCCCCGATTATGTGATCACGCTCGAACCGGCTGCCCAGCTGGAGATCAGCATTAATGCGACGGATGACATATCTCTCATTGAAAAGACCTATCTGGAGTTTCTGGACACATTAAAGAAAGTACTTACTCCTTACGGATATACATACCTGGCGGCGGGAAAACAGCCGGTGAGCAAAGTGAGAGATCTTGATCTCATTCCAAAGGAACGCTATGTGCTGATGGACCGGTATTTTGCACTTACGGGAACCGGCGGGATCGAGATGATGCGCGGCACCTGCTCGGTACAGGTATCCATCGATTATTTCTCCGCAGAAGACTTTCGCCGGAAGATTCAGGCGGTGAGCTATTATACACCTGTCTTTAAGCTGTTGATGGACAACGCGCCTGTTTTTGAAGGAAGACCGGTACAGGGGCATCTGTCAAGGACGGATACCTGGAACCGCACGGATCCGAAGCGCTGCGGCGTACTTCCCGGTATCTTCAAAGAGGATTACGGGTTCGGGGATTATGCTGATTTCCTGCTTGATATGCCGCTGATCTTCATGGAGACGAAAGACGGGAATTATTATACGGGTGAGCGGACGGTGCGCGATATCTATGAGAACAGGACGCCGTCAACGGAGGATATCATCCATATACAGTCCATGGCATTTCCGGATGTGCGCGTAAAGCGTTACCTGGAGATCCGCTCAGCCGATTCGGTTCCGGCCCGGTATGCGATCGCCTACTGCGCGCTGATCAAGGGACTGCTTTACAATAAAGAGGGGTTGGATTATGCACAGGAGCAGATCCGGGTGAACTCACTTTCAAGGGAGGACATTCTGGAATCTGAACAGTCGCTGATACAGCTTGGCTGGGACGGTCTGGTCTATCATAAGCCGGTACGGGAAGCTGCCGCGGAAATACTGCGGATCGCAAAAGACGGGCTGAAAAAAGAAGAGAAACATTACCTGGCACCGTTTGAGGAAGTTTCGGAAAAAGGCGGGATCGCCGGGAGGGAAGAATGATCAATATAGCCGATGTTCGTGCTCAGTACTGCGAGCTGATCGATGCCGACAGAGAAAACAATCGAAAAGGGGCGCAGGCGCTGGTGGACAATATGGAGCGTTCCGACCTGTATTTCCGCGGCCGGTTCACCTCCAAGACGCTGCAGATCCCGCGCCTTTACTCGAAAAAGATGATCGATCAGTTTAAGGAGATCGTCAGAATATCACACGGGATCTTCGTCAAGGTCATTGAGGAATACAGAAAATGCGCGGATTACCGTGCACTGTTCGATTTTCCGAAGGAGGCGGAGGAGCTGATCTGCCTCTCCACCGGTTATGATGCCCTGCTTCCGATCGCCCGGTTCGATATATTCTATCACGAGGATACCGGGAAATTCTGGTTTTGTGAGATCAATACGGACGGCAGCAGCGGAATGAATGAAGACCGCCTGCAGGATGCCTTTATTCTCCATAATCCGGCGCACCAGGAAATGAGAAGGCGCTTTCGGATGCGTCCGATGGAACTTTTCGACAGCTGGGTGGAAACGTTCCTGAAGCTCTATGACTCGTTTGAGAACCGTGTCCCGGAGCCGAACGTGGCGATCGTGGACTTTATGGATGGGGGAACCGTTCGTGAGTTCGAGGAATTCGCCAGGCATTTCCAGAAAGCCGGGGTCAACTGCGAAATCTGCGATATCCGTGATCTTTCGTACCGTGACGGGAAACTTTATTCACCGTCGGGGCATGTTGTGGATGCGATCTACCGAAGAGCGGTGACGACCGATATCCTCTCCTCGATGGACGCGGTCAGGCCGTTTATCGATGCCGTCCGCGATAAGGCTGTTTTCCTGGCCGGGTCCTTCTGTACGCAGGTGATCCATCACAAAAGGCTGTTTTACGCGCTTCACCTGCCGCGCACACATCAGTTCCTGACGAAGGAGGAGATCGAATTCGTCAAGGCGCATGTTCCGTGGACGGCGCCGTTTACGAAAGAACACATCGATCCGGAGAAAGTGAAGGCGGACAAAGACCGTTATATACTCAAACCGGAGGATTCCTACGCATCTCAGGGAGTTTACGCCGGAGTCGAGCACGATCAGGAGGAGTGGGAGAAACTGGTGTCCGGCTCCTTTGAGAATGGTTATATCTGTCAGGAATACTGCCCGCAGCATTCCGCCGAAAACATAGACTTTGTCTTTGGCGACGGACAGTGGCATTCCTACATTGATATGGCGGGGCTGTACGCATACAACGGAGAATTTGCGGGAGTCTTCTCGAGGGCGGCTTTGGGAAGCGGGATCATTGCCTCACACCGCAATGAGAGGACGCAGGCGACTTATATTGTGGAAGAAAAATGAAAATGTTTCGAAGCAGTATCCTAAAAGGCACTCTTGTGGTAGAATGGCAGTAGATGTTCTGAGTAACGAGGAGGGGCTATGAAGGAACTGACCATTGATGCAAAGATCAGTAATCTCCACGGCGTGATCGGATTTCTGGATGCGCAGCTGGAAGCGATGGACTGCCCTATGGCTGCCCAGATACAGCTTGATATGGCAGTGGAGGAACTGTTTGTCAATATAGCAAACTATGCCTATGCGCCTGGTAACGGGGCCGCGACGATCCGCGTCCGGACAAGTTCTTCGCCCCGGTCCGTGACCGTGACCCTGATCGATGAGGGCCGGCCTTTTGACCCGACTGCAAAACCGGATCCGGATACCACGCTCTCGGCTCAGGACCGTTCGATCGGCGGCCTGGGGATCTTTATGGCCAAAAAGAGCGTTGATGAGATGAGCTATGAATATGTTAACGGCCAGAACCGTTTGACTCTCCACAAAAGATTCTGACAGGCAAAGGAGTTTGGCATGCCGCAGCCGGGAGGGCCTGGAGGCCGTTTTTCAAGAGGATTTCTGACAGAAGAAGAGAAGGCGAAAGCGCCTAAAGTGACAGGAGAGCTGCTAAAGCGCGTGTTCTCGTACCTGAAGCCGTATTCCGGGCATTTGGTACTGGTGATCGTGTGCATTGCGGCCTCCTCTTTCTTTACGCTTCTTCCGTCCATCCTGACTGGAAAGATCATCGACGAGGGCATCATGAAACGCGATATCCGGGCTCTGGTGCTCTATATCGTGCTGTCCCTTGCGGTGACGCTGGGCGCGAACCTGATCGGTGTCGCAGAAAGTTATATCAACAGCTGGATCGCGCAGCATATCACCTTCGATATGAGAAACCAGATGTATGCACATCTGCAGCAGATGTCACAGCGTTTTTTCACTTCAAACAACCAGGGAGATATCATCACCCGCATGACCAGCGATATAGACGGTGTTCAGCAGGTGATCACCGGTACATTCACAAGTATTCTCTCCAACTCTATTACCCTGATCATCGCCATGGCCGCCATGTTCCAGAAGAACTGGATTCTCGCCCTGGTGGGGATCGTGATCGTTCCGCTCTTTACCATTCCCACGCGCCATGCCGGAAAGACCCGGTGGAAATACGCCAATGAGTCCCAGGCATGCAATGACGAGATCAACGGTATCCTGAATGAGACACTCTCCGTGTCCGGGCAGCTGCTCGTCAAACTCTTCGGGAAAGAGAAGTATGAGTACGAGCGGTATGAAAAAGCAAATGAGAAGATGATCGGGCTGAATATCCGCGAAGGGATGGCCGGCCGCTGGTTCAGGGTGGCTTTATCCACCTTTACGAGCATAGGTCCCATGCTGATCTATCTGGTCGGCGGCATCCTGATGATCCGTTACGGTTATGACCTGACTGTCGGTGACATCACGGTACTGGTGGCTTTGCTCGGAAAGATGTATATGCCCGTGAACTCCCTGCTGAACATCCAGGTCGACTGGATCCGCTCCATGGCACTGTTTACCCGGCTTTTTGAGTACTATGATATCCCGGTGGAGATCGAGAATGCACCGGATGCCGTTATTCCCGATAAAGCAGAAGGCAATATTGTATTTGAACATGTCAGGTTCGGCTATGAGCCTGACCGGCCTATCCTGAAGGATGTGTGCTTTGACCTGAAGGCGGGACACAGCATTGCGATCGTCGGCCCGTCCGGCTCCGGAAAGAGCACCATCATCAATCTGATTCCGCGCCTGTATGATGTATGGGAAGGCTCGGTGTCCTTCGACGGCGTGGATGTAAGAAAACTGGACCTTGATTTTCTGCGAAGCCAGGTCGGCGTCGTCAGCCAGGAAACCTACCTGTTTAACGGCACGATCCGGGAGAACCTGCTCTATGCCAAACCGGATGCTTCTTTGGAGGAGATCGAGACCGCGCTGGAAAAGGCCAATATCCGGGAATTTGTCGAGAACCAGCCGGAGGGACTGGATTCGATGGTAGGCAACCGGGGGCTGAAGCTTTCCGGCGGAGAGAAGCAGCGGCTTTCGATCGCCAGGGTGCTTTTGAAAGACCCGACGGTATTTATCTTTGATGAGGCGACCTCGGCGCTCGATTCCATCTCCGAGCAGAAGATCCAGGAGGCGATCGATCCGATCATCCGGTCTCACACCAGTATCCTGATCGCTCACAGGCTGTCGACCATCCTGGCTGCGGATGAGATCCTGGTAGTGAAGGACGGGACGATCATCGAGCGCGGGCAGCATAAGGAACTCGTTGAAAAAGGAGGAATGTATGCCGAGTTGTATGAGACCCAGTTCTCAAAGGCACTGCTGGAAGAAAATGACGGCGTGAGCGAACTGGAGCAGTATCTGTGGGGAGCGGTCCCCGCAGATGAACCTGACTGACGCGGTAAAGATAATAAACTGATACGCATTTATTTTGGAAAGGAGCAGTTTATGGATAGGAAAAGTGCTGCGGATGCGAACCTGATCACTGAGAAGTATCTGGATTCCATCCTGATCGAGGAGCGGATCATTGACACGAAAGC
>JBGUOI010000053.1:0-17990 GCA_045118075.1 Porcincola sp.
AACATTTTCTCGAAGCGCTCACCAAAGGAAAGGCGGACGCAGCTCTGGCAGCCTCGCTTTTCCATTACAGAGAACTGGAGATCGCCGATCTGAAACGCTATCTTGCCGATCACGGCGTCAGTATCAGAACGGTATAATTAATATGGAGGTATGCCATGGCTGCCATCAGCAATGATTGGCTTGAGCCCCTGAAGCCCGAATTTTCAAAAGCCTACTATGCCTCGCTTTACCGGAAAGTAAAAGAGGAATACGCTAAATATCTGATCTATCCGCCTTCTGATGACATTTTCAACGCTTTTTCACTGACCCCGCTGGCAAACGTGAAAGCGGTGATCCTCGGCCAGGATCCCTATCATGGGGACGGCCAGGCGCATGGTCTATGTTTCTCAGTAAGGCCGGGCATAGAGATACCGCCCAGTCTGGTGAACATCTATCAGGAACTTCATGACGACTGCGGGTGTTATATACCGAACAACGGATGTCTGGATAAGTGGGCCAGGCAGGGTGTGCTGCTATTAAATACCGTGCTGACCGTCAGGGCACACCAGGCTTTCTCACACCGCGGGATCGGCTGGGAAGAGTTCACCGATGCCGCGATTCGTATCCTGGATGGGGTAGACAGGCCGATCGTCTTTATTTTGTGGGGAAAACCGGCACAGGCAAAGGAAGCGATGCTGCATAATCCCCGTCACCTGATTCTGAAAGCGCCTCATCCGAGTCCTCTTTCAGCTTACAGGGGCTTTTTCGGAAGCCGGCCGTTTTCGAGGACGAATGAATTCCTTAAGCAGAACGGGATCGATCCTATAGATTGGCAGATCGAGAACATTTGACAGAGATTATTCCAAGGAACGGGAGACCGTTCCTTTTTTACTTGATTTTAAAAACGATAAGTGATAATATACAAACACTAAGTCTTATCTGAGAAGCCTATCAAGTGCACATCGCACATATCTCCCAAGACTCAGGAACAGAAAATGAAAACGCGGAGTTTCAGGGCCTTTCTTGCGGATCTGTCTCCGCCACGAAGCGGGGATTTGTTTCCCCGGGAAAGGATATTTCTATGGATGAATACGGAGAGTTTATCGAGAAGTTTGCCGACGAACTGAAAAAGTTCACCACGCCGGATGAGCAGGTGAGCACCAAAGTGGTCAAGAAAAACAACGGAGTATATCAGCAGGCCATTGTGATCAGGACAAAAGACAGCAATGCGTTTCCGCTGATCTATCCCACACAGCAGTTTTTGGAATACCAGGATACGAAAGATATCGAAACGATCGCCAGGCAGACGATTCGGTTTTACCGGGACCAGAACCGCAGACTGCAGTTTGACGCAGATTTCTTTACTGATCTGGAAAAAGCCGGCAGGAATATCGTCTGCCGGATCATCAGCAGAGAGAAGAATGAACAGCTGCTCGAACACATTCCTCACAAGGATTTTCTCAACCTGGCTGTCGTCTATTACTGCCTGACAGATGTGTCTCCCATAGGAAAAGGAGCGATCCTTATTCGAAATGAACACCTGAAAATGTGGGGCATCAGCTGTGAGACGCTTGATGTCATTGCCCGGAGCAATACCAGAAAACTGCTTCCTTACGATTTCCGGTCAATGAAAGATATGATCTCCTCGATCCTCGGCAAGGAGGTTTCCGGTCCCGAAGACAAAGAAAGCTCTCTTTATGTACTCTCCAATGTTGCCAGATGCTTCGGAGCAGTGTGGATCACCGACAGGGATGTTTTGGAGACGATCGGCAGGCAGCTGAACGAAGATTACTATGTCCTGCCAAGTTCCGTGCATGAGTGTGTAGTCCTGCCATGCCGCGGTGAGAATGATGAAAAAAAGCTCAGTGCAATGGTCCGGGAGATCAATTCAACGCAGGTCAGGCCGGAAGAAGTTCTGGCCGACAGTGTATACCGTTACAGCTGTAAGAGTAAGGTCCTGAGCGTCGCCGCTGATTGACACTGGTAATAGAGTATGCTATGATAATCATTGGTTTTCTGGGGTTTTCCCGGATTTGACCGATCAAGCATCTGTAGCTCAGTGGATAGAGCAGCGGTTTCCGGTGCCGCGTGGCGGGGGTTCGAGTCCCTCCAGATGCGTTCTTTTCTATGAACGTTTTTCAGGGGGATTTGACATGTTTGATGATTTCAGGGAATGGCTGTCCGATAATCTCAGGTATATATTGCTCGGAGCAGCCGTGTTGGTGGTTGCGCTGATCATCTTCTTAGTGGTCAGACTGGTTTCGGGAGGCGGTTCATCCAAAAAGCCGGAGAATAACACAAATCAGAATACTTCCGTGACGACTGATGCCGGGAATTCCGTAGAGGATGAGAGTGAGAACGGTTCTGCGCCTGCCTCGACGGCTTCGGACCTGGTAAAAGACGATGCGGCGATCCTGACGCTGGTCAGAAAGCTCTACAGCGGAATTGCCTCCAAGGATACAGCGACTCTCTCGGAGATCGTGGTTCCCTGGAATGACGAAGTCGAAGAAGAACTGCTCAAGAACGTGATGATCGAGAGCTATAACAATGTTTCGACTTACTCGAAACCCGGCCTGAATCAGGGCGACTATATGGTATATGTCTACTTCGAAGGCAAGCTGGACGGTTTCGATACACTGGCTCCTTCACTTCGTGAGCGCTATGTTGTCACGGACGAAGACGGTTCCCTGAAGATCAAGGCTGACTGGGAGAACGACAGTGCGATCTCGGATTTCGTAACGGATTCCATGATGGGGGCTGATGTTCAGCAGCTGGTCAAAGAGGTCAATGAAAAATACGACCAGGTGCTCGCTTCCGACGAGGAGCTCAAAGCGTTCCTTGCGGCTCCGTCTTCCGAAACAAAGACAGATGACTCCGGGGATACCGGAGAACAGACAGGCTCAGCTGACGGTGAGAAACGCAAATCGACGGCTGATCTGAATATCAGGCAGCAGATGGATACCACCTCGACGATCCTGAGCGTTGTTCCGACCGGATCAGAGGTTACCGTACTCGGAGATGAGAGTGACGGCTGGACGCATATTTCGTTTACGGATGCGAACGGAACAGTCATCGAAGGCTACGTGAGAACAGAATACCTGTCCTGACCCGGTCAGGGATGTTGACAGAAAACAATGCAGGGGGACAGCCGCATGGCTGTTCCCTTTTTACAGGCAAAGGAGCGGCCGCTTAACGTGAGACCCGAAGGTAATATCCGAATCAACAAATTCCTGAGCGAAGCGGGCGTGTGTTCCCGTCGGGAAGCGGACAGACTGATCGAAAACGGTGAGGTTACCGTGGACGGGATCAGGGCTGAGGCCGGTATGAAGATCTCCGGGAGCGAGACTGTTCTGGTTTCGGGAAAGCCTGTGAAAAAGGTTAAGAAAAATGTGATTCTGGCGGTGAACAAACCCGCGGGAGTGGTCTGCACAACGGATACACGTTGGGGAGATCCGACCCTGGAACAGATTGTGGATTATCCTCACAGGGTCTTCGGCATCGGACGGCTGGATAAAGCTTCCGAGGGGCTGATCCTGATGACCGATAACGGCGACATCGTCAATCGGATGATGAGGGCGGAAAACGGCCACGAGAAAGAGTATGCGGTGACGATCGACCGCCCCGTGGAGGAATCGTTCCTCGAAAGGATGCGTAAAGGGATCCTTCTTCCCGATCTCGGTGTTCGGACACTTCCGTGCCGGGCATGGAAAACCGGAAGATGCAGTTTCAGGATCGTCCTTCTGCAGGGATTAAACCGCCAGATCCGACGTATGTGCGAGGCACTCGGATGCAGGGTGAAAAAACTGGTGAGGGTCCGCATTATGAATATTGAGCTCGGAAACCTTCCGGCAGGGAGCTGGCGGGAGATCGGAGGAGAAGAAAAAAGAAGGCTGATGGAGATGCTTGAGAAAACTCCCGCCGGGCAAAACCAAGGAAAAATGATACGGGGAGGAAGCTATGAACCGCAGTGAATATGAGCAGCTGAAAAAAACGATGGATTATCATATGGATCTGTACTACAACCAGAACAGGACGCAGATCTCTGATGAAGAATATGATGAAATGATGAGGCAGCTGCGCTCTGCGGAGAGGGAACACCCGGATTGGATCAGTGCCGATTCCCCGAGCCAGAAGATCGGGGGAAGCGCTAAACGGGAAGCCGGTGTAAAGGTGACTCACCGTGTACCGATGCTTTCGATCGAAGATGTGTTTGATAAAGCGGATGTCACTGCCTGGGTGGAAAAAGTCAGGACACAGTATCCCGAGGCCCGTTTTTCGGTCGAACAGAAGATCGACGGGCTTTCGATGACGCTTCGATATGAAAACGGACAGCTTACGATGGCGGAGACCCGGGGAGACGGCCTGATCGGCGAGGATGTGACGCTCAATGCACTGGCTGTTCCGGATGTTTGCCCAGCTTTGGATATCCCGTGGCCGTATCTGGAACTGCGCGGTGAGGTCTATATGACGCATGAGGACTTTGAACGCTTTAATGATCTGCAGGAAGCGGAAGGCAGGAAACTGGCGGCAAACCCGCGTAATCTGGCAGCCGGTACGCTGCGTCAGCTGGATCCGACGATCACCGCTAGAAGAGGGCTGTGCATGTTTGTCTTCAATGTGCAGGACGGACCGGCGGAACTGATGGAAAGCCATTGCCGGGCACTCGATGTCCTTTCCGAAAAAGGAGTAAAGACTGTATGGCACCGCCTATGCGCTGATGAACGCGAGGTGATCGAGGCCATCGATGAGATCGGCAGGAAGCGGGATGATCTTCCTTACGATATCGACGGCGCTGTCGTTAAAATAGACCAGACCTCTCTGCGAGCCGCTTTCCCGGCAGGAAGCAAGTATTCGGCAGGACATATCGCATACAAATATCCGCCCGAAGAGAGGACGGTCGTACTTGACGATGTGGAAGTATCCGTGGGCAGAACGGGAAAACTCGGCTTTATCGGTCTTGTTCATGACCCGGAAACCGGGAAGGCAGCAAGGCTCGGCGGATCCAATGTCTCCAGGGTGACGCTGCATAACCAGGATTATATCCGTGAGATGCAGATCGGGATCGGCGGCTTGTACCGCATACGTAAATCCGGGGATGTAATTCCGAAGATCAGCGCGCTCGTGAAAGCACCGGAACAGATCTATGAGGCGGCTTCGGTCTGCCCGGTCTGCGGCCAGGCGCTGATAAAAGAGCCGGATACTGCGGATATCCGCTGTATCAACCCCGCCTGTCATGCCCAGCTGGTCAGGACGATCTCTTATTTTACTTCGATCGACTGCATGAATATCGTCGGGCTCGGGGAAACGCTCGTGAAGGCATTGGTCAATGGCGGCTGGCTGGAGAGTTATGCGGATATCTACCGGCTGAAGGATCATCGAGACGAACTGATCGAAAAAAGGATCCTCGGTGCTGAGAAGAATACCGACAAACTGCTTCAGGCGATTGAAAGGTCAAAGGAGAATGAGCCGGAGAGACTGCTTGCAGCGCTTGGAATACGCAACGTAGGCCGGACAACGGCACGCACGATCCTTTCGGAATACAATGATATCGATGAGGTGGCCGGCGCCGGCGTGGATCAGCTGCTTCAGATCGCAGATGTCGGGGAAACGACAGCTGAATGTATCTATGAGTTCTTCCATAATGAAGAGAACCGGAAGATCTATGAGCAGCTTAAGGAAGCCGGGGTCAACACGAAAAAAAAGGCCGGCGAAAGGCAGGGAAGCTCTCTGGAAGGGCTGACGATCGTGATCACAGGGACACTTCCTACTCTCGGGAGAAAAGAGGCGGAGGCCCTGATCATCCAAAACGGCGGAAAATGTACCGGGAGTGTAAGCAAAAAGACTAGTCTTGTGCTGGCAGGGGAGGCAGCAGGCTCCAAGCTTGAGAAAGCCCATTCACTGGGGCTTCGCGTGATCAGTGAGGATGAGCTTTTACGTATGATAAATACGGAAAATTGATACATGGCTTTAATCTATATGTAACAATTATTTAATTAAGGGTTGAATTGTTAATAATTGTGTGCTACGATTAATCAGTCTATGTATGCCTGGCGGCAACTTTTTGGGGGAGTATGGACAATAATCTGCAGTGTTTTTAGATATTGCAGAAAGGGGAGATTTAGTAATGAGGAAGAAACACCTGCCATTCATTCTGACCGCAGCGATGTGCCTGTCTTTGGGAGGAACGGCCATCGGTTCAGAAAGCAGCACAGAGTTGGCAGTTTCTGCTGATAACGAAGCTTATGGCGCACTGGATTCAGGTGATCCCACCTCTGACGCGGGAAGTCAGAATACGGGAGGAACCGGGGCAGCAGATTCGGCTGTCACCGATCCGACTGATCCGGGTACGACTGATCCGGCTGATCCGGGTACGACCGATCCGACTGATCCGGGTACGACCGATCCGGCTGATCCGGGTACGACTGATCCGACTGATCCGGGTACAACTGATCCGGCTGATCCGGGTACGACCGATCCGACTGATCCGGGTGCGACCGAGCCTGACACACCGGCTCCGACTGAGCCTGACACACCGGCTCCGACTGAGCCTGATACACAGGCACCGACCGAACCTGATACACAGGCACCGACTGAGCCTGATACGCAGGCACCGACCGAGCCTGATACACCGGCTCAAACGGAACCTGAGACTCAGCCTCCGAAAAAATCAGAGACAGAAAAACCGTCTGATACCGAGATCGAAGAACCGATCGATACTGAAGCTTTCCAGGAGGAAGAGGTCGACGTCATCATGACGGATGAGGTCGCTGAGAAGGTCGAAGAGGAAAAGGAAGAGGAAGCAGAGGATACCGAAGAAGAAGAAACCGAGACAGAGACGGAAACAGAGCTTTTAGAAGAGGCAATGACTACCGGTCTTGTTTCTGACGGCGGTCTCGGAGAGCTTTATATAGCTGTTCACGGTTATCCCGTCGGTGACCTTACGAAAAACGAGAAGGATGTCTACACTTATCTTCGTAAGGAACTTGGACTGAACAAAGCAGCTGCCAGCGGCGTGCTTGCAAACGTTTATTTTGAGTCCAATTTCTCGTCCGTTGCCGTTGGTGACGGCGGAACCAGCCTTGGCCTGTGCCAGTGGCATCTCGGCCGCTGCAAGAGCCTGATCAGCTGGTGCGGAGCACATGACCTTGACTACAGGAGCGTTGAAGGACAGCTTGGTTATCTGGACTATGAATTGAACAACATCTACAAAGATGTATTCGGATATCTTCTCGGCGTGCCGGATTCGGCAGAGGGAGCATATCGCGCCGGTTACTACTTCTGTATGTATTTTGAATCACCGAGTGATACCAAGACACGTTCGGAAGCCAGGGGAACGATGGCCAAGAACAGCTATTATCCGTCTGACCTCGATAAGTTCCTGGAAGAAGAAGAGGAAGAGCAGGAGAATAAAGGAGTTAAGCTGTCAGACCGTGCGCGCCTTTTCGTCAAGATCGACGAGGAGGAGTGATCTTTCGCAGCACGGCTGCCGGTGAAAATTGAACAGAAATGCTTAGACAGGTTTCAATCTACGCACAGAACGAGAGAGGGATGCTTCAGACCATTACCAAGATCCTTCTCGACAGGCAGATCAATATCCTCGGTTCTGTAACAAATGACAGTGCTGAGTACGGGATCATCCGAATGGTCGTTTCCGATCCGGACGAGGCGATGAAGGCTTTCAGGGAAGCCGGTTTCCTTTGCCGGGTCACGGATGTGATCGGGGTCGAGATCTCCGATGAAGTCGGTAATCTGCACCGGATGCTGGCGGCTCTTAGTGAAAGCAACATCAATGTAGATTACATCTATCTGTCCTTTAACCGTCAGTCCGGAATGCCGATCATGGTCTTTTCCGCGGAGGACTGCTATGAAGTGGAGGAGTGCCTGATGTCCAAAGGCTTCACGGTTTTGTGACGGATGATGCGGGAGCTGTTCCTGCCGCAAGAAATGAACAATAATAAGTGCCTCCGAAACCGGAGGCACTTTTTTAGTGACTGCAGATGAGAGTGTCGTCTCCTGTCATCGTTCAGCCGGTGATCACTGTACCGGCTTTACCGTGCAGGGCGTCGAGTGCGCGGTCAATAGAGGTGATAACGGCGCTTCTTTTTTTGTCCTGTGAGACGAAGTTGACGGAGGCCTCGATCTTGGGAAGCATTCCGTCCCGGCCAAACTCATTGGCCTCGATATAGGCAAGGGCTTCCATCGCAGTGATCTTTCCGAGGGGCACCGGGTCGTCCGTCTGGTACCGGATCGATACATGATCCTCATTCGTAAGAATCATCAGCATGTCGGCATCTGTCAGATCAGCGAGTTTTCCTGCAGTAAGGTCTTTTTCGATGATTGCGCTGGCACTCTTAAGGCGGTGTCCCTGTTTCAGGACCGCAATACCTCCGCCGCCGGCAGCAACTACGATCTGGCCTGCATTAAGGAGCGCATTGATGGCATCGATCTCGACGATATCAAGCGGCTTCGGAGATGCTACGATACGGCGGAAACCTTCACCGGGTACCTCTGTCACGTAATTGCCCTTATCTTCCTCTGCTTCTGCCTCCTGACGGGTCAGGATACGGCCGATCACCTTGGTGGGATGATAGAAGGCATCGTCGTAAGGATCTACAATGACCTGCGTAATCACAGTGCTTACGCAGCGGTAGATTCCGCGGCTCATCAGTTCCGTGCGGAGCATGTTCTGGATGTCATATCCGATGAAGCCCTGGCTCATGGAAGAGCAGATCGCCATAGGTGCGTTGTAGGTCTCGTGCAGTTTGGCGTATTCATTCAGCGCCGTGCTGATCATGCCTGCCTGCGGTGCATTGCTGTGCGTGATGATCAGCTGGCAGTCCTCCTCGATCAGGTCTGCCAGGACCTTGACCGAATCATGGACTTTCTTTTTCTGCGAGGGGAAGTCAGTTCCGAGCGCCTGGTGGCCCAGGGCAATCACTATGCGTTTACTCATGGGAAAAGCCTCTCTTTCATTTCAGTAAAAATCTTAAGTTTCATTATAGGGAACCATCTCACAAAAAGCAAGCCGGACGCGTCCGGTTCATTGACATAGAAGTGTGTGCCTGTTAAAATTGACGTCGTTATGGAGGAAGAACAGGTGAGTGATTTAAGTAAAGAGATTCGGAAAAGGCGAACGTTCGCTATTATATCCCATCCCGATGCCGGCAAGACTACCCTTACGGAGAAGTTTCTGCTTTACGGCGGAGCGATCAACCTGGCGGGGTCTGTCAAGGGCAAGGCAACCGCAAGACATGCTGTATCCGACTGGATGGAGATCGAAAAGGAGAGAGGTATCTCCGTTACCTCTTCGGTGCTGCAGTTTGAATATAACGGGTTCTGCATCAATATCCTGGATACCCCGGGTCACCAGGATTTCTCGGAGGATACCTACCGGACACTGATGGCGGCCGATTCAGCCGTGATGGTGATCGATGCTTCAAAGGGCGTGGAAGCCCAGACCAGGAAACTGTTCAAGGTCTGCGTGATGAGGCATATCCCGATCTTTACCTTTATCAATAAGATGGACAGGGATGCGAACGATACCTTTGACCTTTTGGATGATATTGAGAAAGAACTGGGGATCGCCACCTGTCCCATGAACTGGCCGATCGGTTCGGGAAAACACTTTAAAGGTGTCTTTGACAGGCGTCTGGAAGAAGTGATCTCCTGCACGGATACTGAAAAAGGGACCCGTGAAGGGGAGCAGACGAGCTATGGGCTTAATGATCCCGCACTTGTGGAATATATCGGACAGGCCGCTTATGATCAGCTTCAGGAGGAGATCGAGCTGCTTGACGGGGCCAGTGCTGAATTTGACCAGGAAAAGGTAAGCTGCGGACAGCTCTCTCCGGTATTTTTCGGATCCGCGCTGACAAATTTCGGCGTGGAAATGTTCCTGAAGTATTTCCTTGAGATGACTTACCCGCCGCTTCCGAGGATGTCCGATGCCGGCCTTGTGGATCCCATGAATGAGGATTTTTCCGCTTTCGTATTCAAGATCCAGGCAAATATGAACAAGGCTCACCGTGACAGGATCGCTTTTATGCGCATCTGCTCGGGCAGGTTTGATGCCGGCATGGAGGTCTATCACGTGCAGGGGGACCACAGGCAGCGCCTGTCACAGCCCCAGCAGATGATGGCTCAGGAGAGACATATCGTAAAAGAAGCGTACGCCGGCGATATTATCGGAGTCTTTGATCCGGGAATCTTTTCCATCGGCGATACGCTGTGCATGCCCGGAAAGAAGTTTGCCTTCGAAGGTATCCCCACATTTGCGCCTGAGCATTTTGCCAGGGTGCGTCAGGTGGATACCATGAAGAGGAAACAGTTCGTTAAGGGAATCAGCCAGATCGCGCAGGAAGGCGCCATTCAGATCTTCCAGGAACTGAATGCCGGGATGGAGGAGATCATTGTCGGCGTCGTGGGCGTCCTACAGTTTGATGTGCTCAAATACCGGCTGGAAAATGAGTATAACGTCGAGATCATCTTAGAGAACCTTCCTTATGAGCATATCCGGTGGATCGAGAACCGTCCGGTCGATGTGAATGCCATTACGGGAACTTCTGACATGAAGAGGATCGTCGACCTCAAGGGCAGGCCGCTGCTTTTGTTTATCAACAGTTGGTCAGTGGGAATGGTGCTGGAGCGCAACCCGGGACTGGAGCTTTCCGAATTCGGCAGGAACTGACGCGGCACGGAGCGTTCCATCCTTGCAGCATACTTGCCAAGCGGAGCGAATAAAGGTATAATTCCAGTATGGTTGTTTTCGCAGGAGGAATAACAATGGCTAATGAAAATACACATACCCGGACCATTGAGATCAATGATGGATTCGGAAAGGCGATCATCGCCGATGAGGTCATCGCCATCATCGCGGGACTGGCCGCCTCTGAGGTAGAAGGAGTTGCTTCCATGGCGGGAAACGCCACTAGGGAGCTCATCGAAAAGCTGGGTGTCAAATCCCTCTCAAAGGGTATTAAGCTGCAGGTGGAGAATGACCAGGTACGGGTAGCAATGAATGTAAACCTGCGCTACGGTTACAGTGTTCCCGATACAAGCGCCGAGATTCAGGAGAAGGTCAAGACAGCCATCGAGACCATGACCGGCCTTGAGGTGGCTGAGGTCAATATTAAGATCACCAACGTGGTTATGGACAATGACAAGTAAAATACGGACGATACGCCCGGATAGAAAAAAGCTGCTGTCGCAAAAAGAGAATAGGAACGCACTGCGTTCGGATCTTTTGTGCCGGCAGCTTTTTTTACTTAAGCGGTTTGCCCGCGAAAGGAAAATGAACAGATGGCAATGACGAGACGACAGATCAGGGAAAATGTTTTCAGACTGGTGTTTGATTATGATTTCTGCCGTGAAGGCGACAGGGAGGAACAAGCCAGGATGTATTTTGAAAAGAGCGGCGAGGAGGAGATGCCGAACCCGCCGGAACTGGCCGGTGAGGAGGAAGCCGCGTTCATTGCCCGGAAGGCCGGGATGGTGGCGGATATGATTCCGCAGCTGGATGAGCGGCTGAACAAGATTGCCAGGGGATGGCGTACCGGCAGGATGGCAAAGGCTGATCTTGCGATTCTCAGGCTGGCCGTGTATGAGATGTTTTATGACGACGAGATCCCGGTAGGAGTCGCAATCAATGAGGCCGTGGAACTGGCTAAACGTTATGGGACGGACGAATCTCCGGCTTTTATCAACGGGCTTCTCGCGAGACTGGCAAAAGAGATTCCCGGGGAAGATATATGAACAGTGTTTATTCGGTAGGACAGGTCAGTGAGTATATCCGGCGCATGTTTGACCAGGATCTTCTGATGACAAAGGTGAGCGTGCGCGGGGAGATATCCAACTGCAAGTACCACAGTTCCGGCCATATCTATTTTACCCTGAAGGATCGTGATGCCCAGATCTCGTGCATCATGTTCGCGGGAAACCGCCGCAGTCTTACTTTCACGCTTCAGAACGGGCAGAATGTGATCGTGACAGGGTCGATCAGCGTATATCCGAAAGGCGGGTCTTACCAGCTGTATGCAAGGGCTGTGACCGCCGATGGAATCGGTAGGCTCTATGAGCAGTACGAAGCCCTCAAACGGGAACTTGAGGAGATGGGAATGTTTGATGCTTCCTACAAGGTCCCGATTCCGAAATATATACGAACTCTGGGGGTTGTGACAGCCCCGACCGGAGCAGCCGTCAGGGATATCATCAATATTGCGAAGCGTCGAAATCCGGGCATCCGGATCATTCTCTATCCCGCCCAGGTGCAGGGGGAAGGTGCCGCATCGAGTATCGCGGCCGGAATCCGGCTCCTCGAACAGGCCGGGGTGGACGTGATGATCGTCGGGCGCGGCGGAGGGTCCATTGAGGACCTGTGGGCTTTCAACGAAGAGGAGACGGCGCGCGCGGTGTTTGCGTGCCGGGTGCCTGTGATCTCAGCCGTCGGTCATGAGACGGACACGGTGATCACTGACCTGGTCGCCGACCTTCGTGCACCGACTCCGTCTGCCGCGGCCGAACTGGCGGTGGCTGATATGTCCGAGACGGTCCTGCAGATCAGGTCGCTGGAAACGCGGCTTCTGCAGCTGATGGAAGCCGTCATCCGGGAGCGCCGTGCAGGGCTCGATAACAGGAAGCTGAAGATGGCGCTTTTCAGTCCGATCAACCAGATCAACAGGCTGCGTCAGCAGCTTGAGGAAAAGCGGCTGTCCTTAGAGGAAGGGATGAACCGCGCGATTGCCGATTCAAGGCACCGCCTGGAGCTGACGACTCAGAAGCTTGAGGGACTTTCTCCGAAAGAAAGGCTTCGTCAGGGATATGCCCTGGTGGAAACTCCGGATGGTGTGCGCGTACAGACCGCCAAAGAGGCACAGAAAGCCGGGCAGATCAGGCTGTATTTCTCGGACGGCAGTGCCCGCGCCGAAGTAAAGCAGATCAGCCTGTTTGAAACAGAAGAGGAAACAGAAAATGACAACGAATGAAGAATTCTCGCTGGAAGAGTCTTTTGAACAGCTCGATGAGATGATCGGCCGCCTCCAGGAAGGAGGGATTCCGCTTGAGGAATCTTTCCGCATCTGGAAGGAAGGCATGGAGCTTCTGAAAAAATGCAGCAGCCAGATCGACCTGACAGAAAAGAGTGTTATGCAGATCCGGGAGGATGGTGAACTTGTTGAATTCTGAAGAAAAACTGCGCAGCCTGACAGCGGAAGCAGAGACGATTATCAGAAGTTTTCTTCCTGCTGAAGAGGGGGAAGCCAGGGACCTGATCCGCGCAATGAATTACAGCATCACGGTAGGCGGCAAAAGGCTCCGCCCGGTGATGATGATGGAGGCATACCGCATGTTCGGAGGCTCCGGCCGGGAGATCGAACCGTTCATGGCAGCGATGGAGATGATTCATACACATTCGCTGGTGCATGATGATCTTCCGGCTATGGACAATGACCTGTACAGACGGGGGAAAAAGACTACTCATGCGGTATTCGGGGAAGCAGCTGCCATCCTTGCGGGGGACGGCCTGCTTAATCTCGGCTATGAAACGGCACTTGGCGCATTCGACCTGACCGGGCATACTGACCTTGTGATCCGTGCATTCAGGATCCTCGCCGCTTCGGTCGGCTGGGACGGCATGCTTGGCGGACAGTCGGTGGATGTCGCTCTCGACGGGCAGCCGAAGGATGCCGAAACGCTTGACTATATCTATCGAAAGAAAACGGGGGCTCTGATCGAGGCGTCGCTGATGATCGGCGCGGTACTGGGTGGAGCAGATGATACTCAGCTGGAGAAGATCAAAAAGGCAGGCGCAAAAATCGGCATGGCCTTCCAGATACGTGATGATATCCTCGATATCACCGGGGATGAAGCAGCCCTCGGGAAACCGGTGCATTCGGACAGCCGCAACCAGAAGGAGACCTATGCTTCGATATACGGGCTGGAAAGATCGGATGAGACGGTCACAGAGCTGACCGCGCAGGCAAAGGCGCTTTTAGAGGAGACCGGAACGGATTGTTCATTTTTATGCTGGCTTTTTGAGAAACTGACCAGCCGGAGCAGCTGACGGGAGCAGTCATATGGTACTGGATAAGATCCAAAAGGAAAATGATATCAAGCAGCTGAATAAAGAAGAACTGTCTATGCTTGCGGATGAGATCCGCTCTTTCCTGATCGAGAAGATCAGTGTCAGCGGAGGTCATCTCGCATCCAATCTGGGCGTAGTTGAACTGACCATGGCACTCCATCTGGCGTTTGATCTGCCCAAGGACAAGATCATCTGGGATGTGGGACACCAGTCCTATACCCATAAGATCCTGACCGGACGCAAAAATGAGTTTGACCGGCTGCGCAAATACGGCGGCATGAGCGGATTCCCCAAGCGGAATGAGAGCAGCTGTGACGCTTTTGATACAGGCCACAGTTCTACCTCTATTTCGGCTGGCCTGGGATATGTATGTGCCAGGGAGATCCTCGGCGAAGATTATCATGTCATCTCCGTGATCGGAGACGGAGCCCTTACAGGCGGAATGGCTTATGAAGCTTTAAACAATGCTGCTGATGTAAAAAGTAATTTCATCATCGTTTTAAATGATAACGAGATGTCCATCTCGGAGAATGTTGGCGGACTGGCGCTGTACCTGAACCGTGTGCGGACAGCGGAACCTTACCTGGACCTGAAAAACGGTGTGGAGGATGCACTCAACCGTATTCCGGTATACGGCAGCAAGGTCGCGGATTCGATCCGCCGGACTAAAAACGGTATCAAACAGTTCCTGGTCCCGGGAATGCTCTTTGAAAACCTCGGCGTCAAGTACCTGGGACCGATCGACGGGCATAATATCCAGCAGATGGTGCGTGTTTTCAATGTGGCAAAACGTGTTCAGGGTGCTGTAGTCGTCCATGTAAACACTGTCAAAGGAAAAGGCTACGGGCCCGCTATCAGGCACCCGGCCAGGTTTCACGGAACCGGACCGTTTGACATTGAGACGGGTGTACCCAAAAAGAGACAGCTGCCCGCGTGGACGGATGTATTTTCCACGGTCATGTGCAAGATGGGCGCCCGTGAAGAGCGACTGGCTGCTGTCACTGCAGCCATGCCTGAGGGAACCGGCCTCAAGCGCTTCCGGAACATGTATCCTGACCGGTTCTTTGATGTAGGGATCGCTGAGGAACATGCGGTCACTTTTGCGGCCGGACTGGCGGTAGCCGGACTAATTCCGGTGGTTGCGGTTTATTCTTCTTTTCTCCAGAGAGGGTTCGACCAGATCATCCATGATGTATGTCTCCAGAACCTGCATGTGATCTTTGCCATTGACAGGGCAGGCCTTGTCGGAAGCGACGGAGAGACTCATCAGGGGATCTTCGACCTTTCCTATTTATCGGCGATTCCGAACCTCAGGGTCATGGCCCCGAAAAACAAGTGGGAACTGGCGGATATGCTCAAATTCGCGATCGCCGGGGATGGGCCGTTCGCGATCCGGTATCCGCGCGGGACGGCCTGCGCCCAGATGCAGGAATTTCGTGCACCGATCCGGATCGGTGAAAGCGAGACGCTCTATGATGAGAAGGGAATCGCGCTGATCGCCTGCGGCGGGATGGTGAATACCGCGCTTGAGGTGCGCGCACGGCTGCGGGATCTCGGTTACGGCTGTTCCCTGATCAACGCCAGGTTCATCAAACCCATTGATGAAGAGATGCTGATGCGCACGGTCAAAGATCATTCACTGATCGTGACCATGGAGGAGAATGTCAGGACCGGCGGTTTTGGAGACCATGTCCTGGAATATATCAATGACATCAATGCCGGGGTGCGTGTGATCAATGTGGCGCTTCCGGATGACTATATCGAGCACGGCAGTGTGGATGTCCTGCGCCGGGAAACGGGCGTGGATGCCGAGAGCATTGCGAGGAGAATCATTTCCGAATATATCGGGACGGATACGGAGCTTTAAAGACATGAAAGAGAGACTGGATGTACTGCTGGTCAGAAACGGGTTTGCGCCTTCGAGGGAGAAAGCGAAAGCTGTCATCATGGCCGGTCTTGTCTACGTAGACGGTCAAAAGGAGGACAAGGCCGGGAGCAGCTTCGGGCCGGAGGCCGTCATCGAGGTCAGGGGTCAGGAGCTGCCTTATGTGAGCCGGGGAGGCCTGAAACTGGAAAAGGCGCTGAAAGTATTTGACCTGAATCCCTCCGGAAAGATATGCCTGGATATTGGTGCCAGCACCGGCGGCTTTACGGACTGCATGCTGCAAAACGGGGCGAAGAAGGTATACAGCATCGATGTCGGCAGAGGGCAGCTGGACTGGAAACTGCGAAATGATCCCCGCGTCGTGTGCATGGAGAAAACGAATATACGCTACCTGACGCCGGACCGGATCCCGGATCGGGGCGAACTGGCTTCCATCGATGTATCGTTCATTTCACTTAAACTGGTTTTGAAACCGGTCCGGGAACTGATCGACGAAGGAGCGGACATAGCTGCACTGATCAAGCCCCAGTTTGAGGCCGGAAGAGAAAAAGTCGGGAAGAAGGGTGTGGTCCGCGACCGCGCCGTTCACCTGGAAGTGATCGAAAATGTGATGGATTACGCATCGGATGCTTCACTGAGCGTTCTCGGACTGGATTTTTCTCCGATCACCGGCCCGGAGGGAAATATTGAATACCTCGTCTGGCTAAGAAAAGCTCCTCCGGGGGAGGCTGTAAGAGTGCCGGACCGGGAGACGGCTGCGCGCGTAGTTGATGAAGCTCACCTTGCGCACGGCAGGTGAAGATATTCAGGGATCAAAACTATGAGAAATTTTTTCATCATTACAAACCATATCAAGGATCCCGACCTGGCCAAGACCGGCCGGATCCGGGAAATAATCACCGGCTGCGGCGGAAGATGCAGCATCTATGACAGCGCGGCAGAAGGCGGCAAAAAGATGGCCCGCTACACAGATCCTGCGCTGGTTCCTGAAGATACCGAATGCGTGCTTGTGCTCGGAGGCGACGGTACGCTGCTTAATGCCGCGAGGGACCTGAAAGAAACAGATTATCCGCTGCTGGGAATCAATCTGGGGACGCTGGGATATCTGGCGGAGATCGAGATGAATAACGCGGCCGACGCTTTAAAGCGGGTCATGGATGACCAATACTTTACCGAGCAGCGAATGATGCTTTCGGGAAAAGTGATGCGCGGAGACCGTCTGCTTATGGAGGATACCGCCTTAAATGACATCGTGATCGGCAGACGCGGACATCTTAGAGTGGTCCGGTTCGATGTTTATGTAGGAGAGACATTCCTGTGCGCTTACCGGGCGGACGGCGTCATCTTGTCCACGGCGACCGGATCGACCGGGTACAGTCTGTCTGCCGGGGGACCGATCGTATCTCCTGACGCGTTCCTGATCCTGATGACAGCGCTTGCACCCCATTCACTCAACAGCCGGACGGTCGTCCTGCCCAAGGATGTGACGGTGTGCGTGGAACTGGGCGAAGACAGGGCCGGAGGGGAAGGCGGCGCGGAAGTCACTTTTGACGGAGACGTCTCCATGCGGCTGAACAGCGGTGACAAAGTGTTCATCCGCAGATCAGAGCTGGTCACTTCCCTGGTGAGAGTTCATCACACGAGTTTTGTGGAAGTGCTCAGCCGGAAGATGAAACAGTAAACCAAAAAACATAAGTCAAACAGCCAGGAAGGAAAACACCATGAAAACGCAAAGGCATGCCAGGATCATTGACCTGATCAGCCGGTATGAGATCGAAACTCAGGAAGAGCTGGCTTCTTATCTTCTGAAGGAGGGATTCGATGTCACGCAGGCGACCATCTCCAGGGATATCCGCCAGCTGAAGCTGACAAAGGTCACCGGCCGCAGCGGAAGGCCAAAGTATACCCTGATGTATGAAGAACCGGCCGGAATGAATGAAAAATATCTGCGTGTGCTGCGGGATGGGTTTGTCTCCATGGAGATGGCACAAAACATTCTTGTGGTCAAGACCGTCTCGGGAATGGCCATGGCCGTAGCTGCGTCGATCG
>JBGUOI010000054.1:0-11226 GCA_045118075.1 Porcincola sp.
CGGGTTCCTGACCCGCGACCCCAGAATGAAGGAGCGCAAGAAGTACGGCCTCAAGGCTGCACGTCGTGCTCCGCAGTTCAGCAAGCGCTGATCTAACTCGAGAATACTCGAAAAACCCTGGAATTTCAACGGTTCCAGGGTTTTTTCTTTCCCGAATAGCTTTGATGGTTTTTCATGGCGTTCCATGGTTTTCGACCGATTTTTTATAGTTAACGAAGGGCTAACCGCCGTTTTTCGGGCCTTTATAGTTAACAAATGGGCTAAATGAGGGAGAGTAAAAAGTGCGTTTTTCGTGGATTGAAGGGCGGCATGTCTCCTCCTCGACAAGCGGTTTTCACCCCCTTTCCTGACCTCTATCCAGACTGCGATTTGAAACTGGTCCGTTTGGCCGAATCTGACCGAAACAGACATTTCTAATCAGGTTTTATCCTGATCTAATGCGCTCAGCAGACAGTTCTTCCTGCCGGGCGTCTTTTCATTTTCAGAAGAAAAGCCTCCATACATAGCCCGGTTACTGTTTTGAACGGTAATCGGGCTTTTTTCATTTCTGCAGGCTCTGCAGAACCATCATGAAAAGGAGGATTTAGCGATGGAAAGAGAAACTATCATGATCGACGGCGTGCGTTACTACGCTGACCGTCCTCGCAGCTGCAGGGGTTGTTTCTTTTGGAAGAACAGGAAGACTGGCTGTGTCCTGAAAAAGGAGAATTGCTACTATCTGGCGGAAGCGCCCAAACGGAAGTCTCCCTGCGAAGGCTGCTGCTATGGCCCTTGTGTCAGCTTCTGCATGAAGAAGATCCTTGGATATAAGGGCGAGGAGGTGCCTGCCAGTGTGCGATAGGAATGAAACGCTGAACCGATGCAGGAATCTGCTGGAGACGCCGATCAAAGCAGACAGGGCAAAGAATCCTCCCGAATGCAGGTGCTGTCTTTATTACCAGCCTGATTTCCGGTACCGGAGATGTCTTTTTTCAGAGTGCCCATATGGGAAAGCCAGAAATACAGCCTTCCGGAAAAAGCCGCTTCGGAACGAGAAGATCATCGGCAAGGAGGTGGGTGGTATGGATGCATGAGTATTTTTACGGTGCACAGTCCAGCTCATACTCCTTCATTCGGGTTCCCACGGTTCTTTTCACTGATGATCAGTACAAATATATCTCAGCAGAGGCTAAAGTCCTGTATGGACTGCTCCTGGCAAGAATGGATCTGTCAGCAAAAAACGGTTGGCTTGATGATCAAGGCCGGGTTTACATCATCTGTACCCTGTCAGAGATCATGGAGAAGCTGAACTGTGCTGATAATAAGGCCACGAAGCTGATGAATGAACTGGAAGACAAGTGCGGTCTGATCGAACGAAAGCGCCAGGGCCTCGGCAAGCCTAATCTGATCTATGTTAAGAACTTCCTTTCTGTGGATAACGCTGTGGAATCACGATTCAAGAGTCGTGATTATCACGATTCTGGAGTCGCGGAAAGCACGATTCCGGATCCTTCAAAATCACGACCAAGTAATAAAGATCAAAAAAATAATGATCTCAGATATACAGAGAATCCTATCTATCCGGGATGGGATACGGATGAGATGAGTGAGTATGAGCGTTATAAGGAATGGTTCAGGGCACAGCTGGAGCTCGATATCCTTTTACTGGACCATCCTACGGAGAAAGAAACTCTGGAAGGAATTCTGGATATCCTGGCGGAGACCTGCAGTTCCAAGAAAAAAGAGATCCGTATCGCCGGGGACGATAAACCGAAGGAAGTCGTGAAAAGCCGGTTGATGAAGCTGGATTCCTTGCATATCCAATATGTGCTGGATTGTCTGAAGGAGAACACTTCGGATGTCAAAAACATCAAGCAGTACCTTTTGACAACGCTCTTTAATGCTCCAGCTACAATCAGTCCCTACTACCAGAACAAGGTCAATCATGATTTCTATGGTGACAAGCTTTAAGGAGGTGAAAAGATTGTCGTATTATGAATCGGAAACAACCGGGCAACCTGAAAGAGTCCAAAAGATTCCGATCAGTGAACTGAAGCCTTTTCAGAATCATCCATTTCGGGTGGTAGACGATGAGTCAATGCTAAGGACTACGGAGAGCATCTCCATGTTCGGCGTACTCACTCCTCTTCTCGCAAGACCACTTTCAGATGGATCTCTTGAGATTATCTCCGGTCACAGAAGAGCCCGTGCAGCTGAGGCCGCAGGTCTTACTGAAGTGCCGGTGATTGTCCGGAAGATGACCGATGATGAGGCGGTGGTCCTGATGGTGGACTCAAATCTGCAAAGAGAAAACATCCTGCCCAGCGAACGAGCCTTTGCTTACAAGATGAAGCTGGAGGCTATGAAAAGGCAGGGTGAACGGACTGACTTGCAGGAAGAAGGAACTTCCCGACAAGTCGTCGGAAAGTTAGAGGCTGCCGATGTGCTCGGACAAGACACTGGAGAAAGCGGGCGTCAGGTGCAGCGCTTTATCCGTCTCACGAACCTGATTCCAGAGCTCTTGGAGATGGTCGATCAGAAGCAGATCTCCTTTAATCCTGCAGTGGAGCTTTCCTATCTGAAGCCGGAAGAACAGAAAAACCTGATTGAAGCCATGGATTTCACACAGGCAGCCCCCTCCCTCTCACAGGCGATGCGGCTGAAGAAGCTTAGCCAGGAAGGCAATTGTTCCCTGGATGATATGTGTGAGATTCTGGGCGAAGTCAAAAAGGGCGATCTGGAACGGGTCGCATTCAAGAGTGAACAGCTCCGGAAGTACTTTCCCAAGTCATATACCCCCAAGCAGATGAGCGATGTGATTCTGAAACTGCTAGAACAGTGGCAGAAGAAACGCCAGCGGGACAAAGCAAGATGACAACTGAATATGTACCCTAAGCAGCGCCTTTGAAGAGATTCATAGGCGCTTTTTCTTTATCAAAAAACAAAGGAGAAATGAAAATGAAGAACGATGATTCCCTGAAGAGGCTGAAAGCTATGGCAGATGCTTTTGTGAAGCTTCAGAAGGCGCAGGACGAAGAGAAGGCCATGCAGGCCATGGAAGAGGCAGAAGACGATGATATGGATCTCGTGGCTGATATGCTGATGGAGATTGCTGATCTTCTTTCTCAGGCTGCGGAACTCAGCGCCCAGGCTGCGGCGCTCATTAACGGTGAGGATATCGAAGCAGACTGCTCCCCTTGCTGCTGTGTGATGGAGGTGTACTTTGATGATGAACTTTGATGAATTCCTGGAAGCTGCAAAAGACCGTGTCCAGGAGACCATTCCCGACGCGGACGTAAAGATCCAGCAGGTCAATAAGCTGCAAGGTGAATCCTATACCGGAATCTCCGTCCAGCCGGAGGGTGCTGCGGCAGCCGTAACCTTTAACGTCAGCCCGGCCTTTGAAAGATATCAGGAGGATGAGTCCCAAATGGACGCCATTCTCGGCAAGATCGCTGCTGACGCTAAGCAGGTTTCTTCCGCAATTCCTGCCTTTTCGATCTCTGATATCACCGACTACGGCACAGCTAAGGACCATCTCGTGATGCAGGTCGTTCCGGTAGGGCTCAATACGGAAATGTTGGAGAATATCCCGCATAAGACCGTTGAGGACATCGCCGTGGTTTACCGCGTGGAGCTCCCGGATGCTGCTGACGGCTCTGCGACTACGCTGGTCACGAATCAGCTGCTTGCAGAGTATGGCATCACTGCAGATCAGCTGCATGCCGATGCTGTTGCAGCGCAGATCACCAACCATCCACCGGTTCTCAGAAATATGTCGGAGATGTTGGCGGAGATGTCCGGAGGCCTGTTTGATATGCCAGAGTCTCCCATGTGGGTGGCAACGGTAGATGGAGGAATGAACGGCGCTTCTGTCACTCAGCTCCCGGCTTTTCTTGAGGAAGCTGCAGACAGGCTGGGAGGTGACTTCTTTGTCCTCCCTTCTTCGGTCCATGAAGTGTTGTTCGTCCGGGATGACGGTTCCTTTGAACGTGAAGATCTCGAGAGCATGGTCAGAGGCGTCAATGCCACGGAAGTCAGCGAAGCGGATTTCTTGTCCGACAGCGTTTATCACTATGACAGCGACGATCACATCTTTGAGAAGGCTACAACGTTTGAAAGTCGTGTGGCTGAGGAGCCGGCGCTGTATGGATCCGAGCCTACCAAAGAGACGATGACCGTCCTTTTGGTCGAACCGGACAAGTATCCCCGCCAGATTGAGATCGGCACGGAGCTGGAGGATCTTCAGGCTGCTGTCGGCGGTTATATCGAGGTGGTCTATCCATTCGATGAGCCGGTCGGCCTGATCATGAATGAAGAAGGTAAGCTCGATGGCCTGCCCCTAAACCGGGCGCTCAGAGACGATGACGGCAAAATCTATGATGTGGTTGCAGGTTCGTTCCTGGTAGTCGGCCTCACAGAGGAGAACTTCGGATCTCTCACGCCGGAGCAGCTGGCTGCTTTTGAAGAGAAGTTCCATTCTCCGGAGGTGTTTGTTCGCATGGGGCGTGGCATCATGGCAATTCCCGTTGACGAGAAGGCAGCCGAGGCGGCTGCACCGGAAATGAAGCCGCAGAAGCACGTGAAGGAGGAAGCCAGATGATCAGGTGGTTCATTCCCGTCATCAGCTTTTTCATCGGCGCATCCTTCGGGATGATGATCATGTGCCTGATGGTTGTCAGCGGCAGGGCTGATGAGAGGGACCGGAAAGAAACGGAGGTGATGAAGGATGCAGGAAGAAGTCGAGAGCAGGACTGTGAACCTGGCGATCAGTACGTCGAAGCTGACCGCACGTACCATAGTCTCTGCGGTCCGGGGTTATCTGAACCATCGGAGAAATGTAACGATCAAAAAGGAACAGACCGCTGACAAGGAGCCCAGCGGCAAACAGACGGTGAAGGAACTGCTTGGCCAGGGCCAGGGAGTCACCAATCTTGATATCGCCAAAACGGATCTCCGGGGCTTTGAAAGAGTCGCTCGGAAGTACGGTATCGACTATGCCATCCGGAAGGACGCCTCCGTTAATCCGCCCAAGTATCTGGTGTTTTTCAAAGCAAAGGATGCCGACGCCATGGAGGCTGCATTCAAGGAGTTTTCTCAGAAGGCTCTGAAGAAGGAAGAACGTCCGAGTGTTCTGGATCAGCTCAGGAAGTTTAAGGAGCTTGTGGCTGCCCTGCCCGGCAAGGTCATCAACCGAGAGAAAAAGAGGGAGCTTGACCGATGAATACGAACAAGCTGAAAAAGACCATCATCAAAGCTCTGCCGTATGTGCTTATGGGTCTCGTTTGTACCAATCTGGGCGAGGCCTGGCGGCTGGCTGAAGGAGCCGATGCCAGCAAGAAGCTGCTGTCGTTCTTCAGCACGCTGGGTCCCGCCTTTTTAAATCCTCTTCCGAGCTTTCATCCCGTAGACCTTCTGGTCGGGGCCTTCTGTGGCGGCGCTCTGTGGCTGGCGGTCTATATCCGTCACAAGAACGCCAAGCATTTCAAGCACAACCAGGAGTACGGCTCCGCCCGTTGGGGCACTCACGCAGACATCGAGCCTTTCATGGATCCCGTCTTTCAGAACAACGTAATCCTGACACAGACAGAGCGAATCACTATGAGCAACCGCCCTAAGAATCCGGCCAATGCCAGGAATAAAAACGTCCTGATCGTCGGCGGTTCCGGCTCCGGCAAGACGAGATTCTGGCTGAAACCCAACCTGCTTCAGATGCACAGCTCCTATGTTGTGACGGATCCGAAAGGCAGCATTCTGGTGGAATGCGGCCATGCCCTGCAGGCCATCGGAAAGTACGAGGTCAAGGTGTTCAACACTATCAACTTCTCCAAGAGCATGCACTATAACCCTTTCGCCTATATCCACAGCGAAAAGGATATCCTGAAGCTTGTTACGACGCTAATCGCCAATACCAAGGGCGACGGCAAGTCCGGGGATGAATTCTGGACCAAAGCAGAGACGCTGCTGTACTGCGCGTTGATCGGCTATATCCATTACGAAGCGCCTGTCGAAGAGCAGAATTTTGCTACGCTCATCGAGTTCATCAACGCCATGGAAGTCCGGGAAGACGATGAGGAGTTCCAGAACCCGGTGGATATCATGTTCGAGAACCTGGGGAAAAGGAAGCCGAATCATTTCGCAGTCAGGCAGTACAAGAAATTTAAGCTTGCTGCCGGCAAGACAGCGAAAAGTATTCTGATTTCCTGCGGTGCAAGGCTGGCGGTCTTCGATATTCAGGAGCTTCGTGAGATCACTGCCTACGACGAACTGGAACTGGATACCCTGGGAGACAGGAAGACAGCGCTGTTCCTAATCATGTCGGATACGGATGCGACTTTCAACTTCCTGATCTCCATGATCTACACCCAGCTCTTCAATCTGCTGTGCGAAAAGGCTGATGACGTCTACGGAGGCAGACTTCCGGTTCATGTCCGGTGTCTGATCGATGAGGCTGCGAACATCGGCCAGATCCCGAACCTGGAAAAGCTGGTCGCTACTATCCGAAGCAGAGAGATCTCGGCCTGCCTGGTGCTGCAGGCCAGGTCCCAGCTGAAGGCAATCTACAAGGACAATGCCGATACGATCATCGGCAACATGGACTCCCAGATCTTCCTCGGCGGCTCTGAACCGACAACGCTGAAGGAACTGGCGGAAGCTCTGGGCAAGGAAACCATCGATACCTTCAACACTTCCGACACGCGGGGAAACAGTCCGAGCTATGGAACCAACTATCAGAAGCTTGGGAAAGAGCTGATGAGCCGCGATGAGCTGGCAGTCATGAACGGCAGCAAGTGCGTCCTGCAGCTCAGAGGCGTGAGGCCCTTTCTATCGGATAAGTACGATATCACGCAGCACCCGAACTACAAGTTTACGTCAGACTATGACAAGAAAAACACCTTTGACATCGAGAAGTACCTGAACCGACGCATGCGGAGCTGATGGCAAAAAAGAAAGCAGCGTATCCGGAGTATCGGAGAATAAAAGAAGATGCCCAGGAACTCCTGATCGCAAAAATGAATATAGAGTCCTTCTACGAGGCGGATCAGAAAGCATTTCAGGAACGTCAGCGGCAGGAAAAACAGCATTAAGAATCCGGAGTCAGACACCGTTTTTTTCCGGTGTCTGACTCCGGGCTTTTTTCATTTTCAGGAAATGTGCCTTAAGGCAAATAAGCGTTTCACAGAAACGCGCAGCTCACACGAAGTGTGAAAAAGGGTTTGGGAAGCCCAACATGCAATTGTCTGTTTAGAAAACTATTACGAACAGACCCTGCTTGCCAAGTACTGAAGAAGTCAATATAGGTTCTCTTGATGCTTGAAACCGTCAACATGCCTCTCCAGACTATATTCAATCTTGAAAAAGTACATGATTTTGTGTATAATTCATCCTGTTGGATTATATCCTGAAGAACCTTCAGGATTATGACGATATAATCAGGTTACTAAAGCAACACCGACTATGTTTCATAAGAACAGGGGGTTGTCATGGCAGTCAGTTATAACAAGCTCTGGAACCTTGTGCGGCAGAACAAGATGAAAAAAGGCGACCTAGCCAGAGCAGCAGAGATCAGCAATTATTGGATGTCTAAGTTGAATCACGATGAGCCGGTACAGATGGAGGTAATGCTCCGACTGTGCAAGGTGTTTCATTGCGATATTGGTGACTTGATGGAAGTGATTGAAGAATAATTATGGCACTTAATAGACAGCCACAATGGAATATATATGAGGCAGTTGTTCTTCTGGATGCTTATTTAGAAGCACAGAGAAAAGAACGGCCAAGAGCGCATATTATCAAGGATGTTTCTGCTGCGCTTCGCCAAATGGCGCTAAACCAGGGCCTTGTGATTGATGATGTTTACAGAAATGAGAATGGTATCTCTTATCAGCTTCAAAGCATGGAATCTGCTTTTAGAGGTGAGAAGATCTATGTCCCTGCTACGAAGCTGTTTGCTGAGGTTGTTTCAGTATATAACCAGGATCGAAGTCAGTTCGATTCTTTATTGGAGGAGGCACGAGAAATGATTGAACAGCATGACAACAAGGAATCATTCCTTAGTTGGGCCTCTTCTGTTTTGTCGGAAAAACAATATAAATGGCTTGATGATAATATCCTTCATGTGGAACAGTACGCCCGTTCCAAAGGATTGATTACGGGTTCTATATATACTGTCTCAGACATCTCAACATTGCTGAGTATTAAAAAGGCAATCAGCAAGAATAAACTCTTTCAGATTAAATACCGGAAGATTCTCCATAACATATATGGCGCTTTCGACGCATATATCAGTTTTTGTTCTCAGCAGCATTCAAGAAAAGAAGCAACTGCCCCAGTGAAGGAAGAGACTGCTTTTACACAGTCAGATTCTGTCATTGAGGTCAGACCAGACATTTCCGAGAGCAGCGAAAAGGACGGAATACAGAGGATACTTATCGAACATTATCAGTACGGTTTTCGATACGACTCAATTCGTGAGATTATGCGTTTCCGGCAATTTGCAGAAGCCATGGGCATAGATCTCCCTGAGACTGACGAACAGCTTAGGGATACGATCATATCATCCGGAACTGTAATTGATGACAAGGTTTTCTGTAAAAGTGAGAGCCTTCCCGAGGAATTGCGGAACCTGGTTGATGAAGCTTTTTCTACGGGCGCAGAAACTATCTATTACGAATGCTTGCTACAGAACAAATCAGAATGGATGGAAGAACACACTATTACTTCCGAAGGAATATTGAAGGAATACTTACGGAAGTATTTAAGAGGTTGTTCTTTCGCAAAGAAATTTTTGATCAAAGGACCCAAAAAGACAGAAAAGCAAGCTGTTACGGAAGAAATCAAGCGTGTTTGGGGTAGTTCCCAAACTGAAAATGTAGATTCTCTCAGCGAGAGACTGCCCTATATACCTCTCGGAAACATCTGGCGAGTTATTTCAGGGAATGATCTTTTTGTGCTCTCCTCAGAGGGGGAATATCTACTCATTGATCGCTTTGTTATCTCACAAGATGAAATAGAAGACATTGTTGATTACGTTGATGCGATATGTGAGGAAAATGGCTTTTGTTCATTGGCGGATGTACCGCTTGGAGACATAGAAGAGAATAATTATGACTTGTCTTTATTGGCCATCTATAACGCTATTTACAAAGTGGCACTTGCTGGCAAGTATCATCTGAATGGAAAAATTCTCACGAAAGATAAGCCGGAACTCGATGCGGTTTTGTTACTGAAACAGCACATCAAAGGAAAGACGGAATGTACTTTTGACGAGGTTGCGGAAAAAGTGGTTGAACTGACCGGCGGAACAAATCGTCAGTATGCGTTCCAGGCTTTGTATGACGAAATGGTTCGAGTCGACAAGAATCGATTCGTAGCAAATAACGCTGTTAGTTTCGATGTTAGTGACATTGATCGGGTCCTTTCCACTTTCATATCGGATCATTTTGTGGCAATCCGGGACATTACTACCTTCGCAATGTTCCCTCTTTGTGGACAGGACTGGAATCATTATTTGCTGGAGAGTTTTTGCTATAAATACAGCCGGAAGTACAGTCTTCATGTAATTCATTTTAATGACAAGAATGCCGGAATCATTGCAGAGAAAGACTTCAACAAAAGCTATCCCGAGATGCTTGCGATAGAGCTTGCTAGATCTGATGTAGAACTAAAGACAGAGAGTGTTGGAACATACTTGTTCAACACAGGATATATGGCAAAGAGCAAGTACGCCAAGCTTGGTGATATAGTCCAGCGTGCGAAAGAAATAAGGAAGGAGGGGTAATGGTATGTATTCTTACACTTTTGATTCTGAAACAGGAGGAATTCTGCTGAATTCTACCCCGACTAACTTTTCCAAAGAGCCAAGACCTGTCTATGCAAAAGAAATGGATATTCTAGGTTTTGACAAATATTGGAGCTATGAAGCTCAGAACGACACGCCTTATATGTGGGCAGAGTCCAATGTGTATTGGTATAAAGGATCTCAAATTGCCAAAACAAAAGGTGGCGATCTCTACACCAGGCCAGAACTGCAGCCAGTTCGAGATGAAAACGGAGATATAGTTTTTGGCTCAACATCAGGATACGTTTTGGAGCCCATCGATATTGAAAGGATGTGTGCTCTTAACGAAGATCTCCTCTCTGTCATTGAGGATTCGACAGTAAAGAAAATAGTCAAGGAATACGAAAAGTTTCGAGATAAGCTGGATATCTTTCACGTGGCATTTTCAGGAGGAAAAGATAGCGCTGTTCTGTTAGATCTTGTGAAGAAAGCCCTTCCGAGAGACAGCTTTGTGGTGATTTTCGGAGATACCGGAATGGAATTTCCGGATACTTATGAAGCTGTTAAACACGCGAAAAAGGAATGTGAGGAGGACGAAACCCCATTCTATGTTTCTCGATCACATTTTGATCCAAAGGATTCTTGGAAGCTGTTTGGGCCACCTGCAAGAGTTCTGCGTTGGTGTTGTAGCGTCCATAAAAGCACCCCTCAAACGCTGAGAATGCGTGAGATTACAGGGAAAGATGATTATATCGGCATGGATTTCGTCGGAGTTCGTGCACACGAGAGTATTGCTAGAAGCAGATACGATTACGAGAATTTCGGGAAAAAGCAACGTGGCCAATATAGCTTCAATCCCATTTTAGAATGGACTTCCGCAGAGATATGGCTTTATATCTTCTACAATCATCTTTATATCAACGAGACATATAAGAAGGGAAACTCACGAGCAGGCTGCCTGTTTTGTCCAATGGGCGGCGGCGCCAGTGACTTTTTCCGGAGAAATGCCTATACAGAAGAGGTTGATACATATATCGACTATGTAAAGGAGTCTTATTCTTCTTCTGATCCTCACAAGACTGATTCGTATGTCATGAATGGTGGATGGGGTGCAAGAAAAAACGGAAGAGATCTGAAAAACAATAAGTTTAGATGCATCGAGAATCGCCCAGAAACACAACTGCAACTTAAGAAGGCTGGACTTCCAGCAGGAAAATGCCCTTATGAGCTGCCTGCCGCTGGCCAGCTGCCTCATCGATATCCGCCGTGCACTGACCACCAGCTCCACGGCGATTTTTGTTCCTTTTACCACCCAGGAGCTGTTCCAGTCCGGAAAGGAATCCCTGTACTACGGCCTGAACGCTCTTTCCAACAACCTGATCATGGTGGACCGGAAGGCCCTGAAGAACCCGAACGGCCTGATTCTCGGTACCCCCGGTTCCGGTAAATCCTTCAGCGCCAAGCGT
>JBGUOI010000055.1:0-9196 GCA_045118075.1 Porcincola sp.
ATTGCCTGACTTTTAAATCAGCGTCAAAAAAGCCATCAAAAAAACGTAAAAAAGCGGCCATGCCGCGCTCTTGCGTGCAGCATGGCCGCTGTCTGTTTCCTGTCTTTGTACCGATCTTATTGTTTGCCTAAATTCCGGCGTCCGCCCAGGCGGTCGTCAGTCGGGATATTACTTAATATACATAAAACCGGCGATCTGCTGAGGAACTGATTTGACTGCATCAGCCCTCGATTGCAATGGTCTTCTTCTCCGGAACCTTTGCGGCTTCCTTCTTCGGTACGGTGAGTTTGAGGACACCGTCCTCGAATTTCGCCTTGATCTCATCCTCTGTCACATTGTGGCCGACAAAGAAGCTTCTCTGCATGGAGCCGGAGTAACGCTCCTGGCGGATCACTCTGCCCTTCTTGTTCTTCTCATCCTTGTCCAGGCCCTTGGTGGCTGCGACGGTGAGGTTGCCTTTTTCAAGTGTCAGAGTGATATCCTCTTTCTTGAAGCCGGGCAGGTCGATATCGATCTCATACAGATCGTCATGCTCATGTACATCGGTCTTCATCAGTCTGGCGGCATGTTTGCCGTACAGCTTTCTGTCAACATCGTCGAAATTAAAATCTCTGAAGGTCGGGAAACTGAAGTCCATCAGGTCATCAAAAAGGTTCTCACTGAAAATACTAGGATATAACATGGTCTTTTCCTCCTTTACTCATTTCATCTGGGGTTGATGTTCCGGAACCGCCAGGATCTCATTAAAGCCTGAAGCCTTGCGGTTCCTTATGAGCATTGGGACGGAGGAGCGGGTTTCTTGTTAGCTGTTTCTCAACTTCTCTGTTCCTTTGTTCCAATTGTGTTATAACACTCATTGTTAGCACTGTCAAGTGGTGAGTGCTAATTTTTTCAAAAAAATTTTGCGCAGGGGCTTTCAGTACCATGGACAAAATATCCTGATCCTGAAAATCCCTGCGCAATTTCTTCACAGTTCTTTACTGAGCGCTCTCCGCATCCTGGGCATCGGACTCGGCCTCTGCTTCCGCAGCTTCGCCCTCGCCGGCTTCTTCGGCAGCGCCCTCTGCAGCTGCTTCGCCTTCCTCGGGCGTGACCTCCTGCAGGCCATCCACGGAGATTCCCATCTCCTCGAGCTCTTCCGGGGTCAGGGTGACCACATCACCGTCTGTCGCGTATTCCACTGCGGCTTCCGTCGCACCGGCTGCCGCGTCCTCAGGATTTACCGGACGTACGCCGATCGTTCCCATGCCTACACCCCAATGGAAAGAAGCCCAGATGGAAAGTCCCACGATCGCGGCAATGAATATGCCGAAAATGATCGCCCAGAGCTTATAATTCACCTTGACTTCTGTTTATTTCTTTTTGTTCTTGATCTTAACTGTATTGGACATCCGTGCCTCTTCCTCCGTTTCCCTTTTATGGATTTCTGCGCAGCCTCCGCGCATGCGCACGAAGGGTGTTATAGCACAATTTTTTTACCACAGAAACAGTGAAAGCGGCTTTCGTCACATATTCTACACGGAACTTTCACAGAGGTCCGAAACAGGGAACCGTTCCTGGAAACGAAACAGAGGACGGTTCGGCGGAACGGAGACTATCTCATATTTTTTCGACGCTGTCGATAATTTCTCACTTGCTCCCAGTTCAGCTTCAGATCTTCCGCACGGATTCGCGGATGCGGAGTTCGGCATCGTAGATCACGCAGACGGGAGGCGCCTTCTTTTTAACTGCATCGTCGAGGAGCTCGACGGTCTTCCGGGCCATTTCGGCGACGGGCTGGACGACGGTCGTCAGGGACGGGGTCATGTATTCCGTGTAGTACTGGCCGTCATAGCCGATGATGGAGCAGTCCTCCGGTATGCGGAGGCCGGCCTCGCGCAGGGCCCGGCAGGCTCCGAAGGCCATGGTGTCGGAGACAGCAAAGACGGCTGTGAAATCGACACCGGTCTCCAGCAGGCGCTTCATGGTGTCATAGCCGTTGGGCATGGAATATTCGGGCAGATCTTCGCTCATATAGGCCACGAGCGCGGGATCGAACTTGATGCCATGGTCCTCCAGCGCCCTCCGGTAGCCCGCCAGTCGCAACATTCCGACTCCATAGGGCGATTCGCAGGTCCGGCCGGCCAGGATGGCGATCCGGCGGTGTCCCTGCTCGCAAAGGTAGCTGACAGCCCGGCAGCTTTCCTTCTCGTCATCGATTGAGACCGAGGAACAGGGAAGTTCTTTCCCGTCCCTGGGCACTGTCACGGTACAGAGGACATAGGGGATGCCGAGCGAATCCAGCCGCCGGTTGGGAAAGGACAGCTGGCCGCCCATGATGATCAGGCCCTTGAGGCGGCGCTCCTTGCAGACCTCCATGGCGACATTCTCCACCCGGTCGTTCTCCCGCACTGCGTAGAGGAAAAACGCGTACCCCAGCTTGTCACAGGCATTTTCAAAAATAGAGATCATGCCCTGGAAAAAGGGGTTGTCGATGCCGCTGAACAGGAGCCCGATCGTATTGGACTCCGTCATCTTGAGGTTGCGTGCGCTGTTATTGGGCACATAATGGTGCTCTTTCACAACCCGCAGGATCTTCTCTCTGGTCTTTTCACTGACCCGGGGATCATTGTTGATCGCGCGCGAGACCGTCCCGATCCCGACGCCGCAGATCCTTGCGATGTCTTTGATAGTAATGTTCTCTGCCACAGCCCCCACACCTTCTTTCCCTGTGCCGCCGGCTAACGACCGACCGGCGGTTTCTCCGTCAAAGCAGCTGTTCTTACCGCTTCTCTTTTTATACGCTTTTTTCTTCTTGTATTCTTTTTTCTATTCTTATCTCCCGTAGGTTCTGGTCATTCTGCGGATCTGTGCCGCCAGCTCCGGGGAAGCGGCTCCCCGGTCCATGCGCCACACCCAGTTTTTGCCGGTGGTGGAAGGGGTGTTGATCCGGGCCTCGTCGCCGAGCAGGAGCCAGTCCTGCATGGGGATCACGCACAGGTTTCCGACTGAAGCCATGGCCGCCCGGACCATAGCGCGGGCCAGCCTTCTTGTCTCCAGATCCCGCCCCGCATCATTGACAGCATCCTCGCAGGCAGTATCTCTGCAGGCATCAGCAGCGCAGAGATCAGTGCCGCGGGCTGCTGCATCGCAGAAACCAGTTTCGCCGGCGGCATCCTCGCAGGCATCATAGGCCCAGGGGTCTCCGCCCGCTCCGTCCAGGCCGGTGAAGGCGCGGACTTCCTCCCGCTCCTCCGGCAGGATGTGGTCCAGCCAGCCGACCAGGGTCTCGTTGTCGTGCGTGCCTGTATAGACTACGCAGTTTTTGTCAAAATTGTAGGGCAGGTAGGATTCCCTGCCGCTGGAATCGCGGGAATCAAAGGCAAACTCCAGAACTTTCATATTGGGATAGCCGGTGTCGCGCACCAGCTGCCGGACGGATTCCGTGATATATCCCAGGTCCTCCGCGATGATGGTCAGGCCGGGGATTTCTTTTTCAATGGCCCGGAAGAGGCCGATCCCCGGTCCTTCCTCCCACTGTCCGATCCGTGCATCCGCGCTGTCCGCGGGGATCGCGTAATACTGGTCAAAACCGCGGAAATGGTCGATCCGGACGATGTCAAACAGGCTGCTGCACCGGCGCATCCGGCTGATCCACCAGGCATAGCCGGTATCCCGGTGGTGCTTCCAGTCGTAGAGGGGATTTCCCCAGAGCTGGCCGGTCGCGGAAAATCCGTCCGGCGGGCATCCGGCGACCGCCTTGCAGGTGCCGTCCTCATGCAGCTGGAAGAGCTCCGGGTAGGCCCAGACCTCCGCGCTGTCCGCTGGCACATAGATAGGGATATCTCCGATGATGGAGATTCCCTGCCCGTTGGCATAGGACTTGAGCGCCGTCCACTGCCGCTCGAACTGATACTGGAGGAAGCACTGGAATTCGATCTCCTCCGCGAGCTCCTGTCTCGCCTTTTCGAGCGCCGCGGGCTCCCGCATGCGCAGATCTTTTTCCCATTGCATAAATCCCGCGCCGCCGTGGGCCTTTTTCAGAGCCATAAAAAGGGCATAATCCGGCAGCCAGGATGCGTTTTCTTTGCAGAAAGCTGCAAAAGAAATGCCGTCCGCGGAACTGTCCGGTGCAGAAACAGCAACACCCGTATCCGGACTGCTGCCGCTCTTCCATCTCTCATAGGCCTTCCGCAGGAGGGGCTCCCGTGTGTGATAAAGCCAGGCATAATTAATGGTGGCTTCGCCGCCGCAAGTTCCTTTGTCGTAAACTGCCTCTGCAGCCTCCTCCTCTGTCAGGAGTCCCTCACGCATAAGGGTATCCGGGGAAATGAAATAAGGGTTCCCCGCAAAGGCGGAAAAAGACTGGTAGGGGGAATCCCCGTAGCCCGTGGGGCCGACAGGGAGAATCTGCCAGTACTTCTGTCCCGCTTCTTTCACAAAATCCACAAACCGGTAAGCCTCATCGGAAAAACATCCGATCCCGTATTTTCCGGGCAGGCTGAATACCGGCAATAACAAGCCGCTTGCTCTCATGTTCTACTCTTTCTATTGCTTCTCTCATCTCTATAAATCTCTATGGATCTCTATAAAAGTGCCGGCATGCCTGCCAGGCCGCCGGCACTTCCGGATATCATCCCTTGACTGCGCCTGCGACGACACCCTCGATGATGTATTTCTGGCAGACCAGATACATGATGATGATGGGGACGATGTCGATCATGATGCAGGCCATCATGGCGCCCATGTTGACGGTGCCGTAGCTGCCGCGGAAATACTGGATCGCCATGGGAATGGTGCGGTATTTTTTGATATCCAGGACCAGAGTGGGCAGCAGATAGTCATTCCAGACCCACATGGTCTCCAGGATCGCCGTAGAAATGATGGTCGGCTTGAGGATGGGCACCAGGACCAGGAAAAAGGTCTGGAGAGGGCTGCAGCCGTCGATCATGGCCGCCTCCTCGATCTCCAGCGGGATTCCCTTGACAAAGCCCGTGAACATAAAGACCGCCAGTCCTGCACCGAATCCTAAATAAATAATACAAATGTTGTAGGGGGTGTTCAAGTGTAATCGGTCTGCCGTATTGGCCAGCGTAAACATGACCATCTGGAATGGTACAACCATGCTGAAAATGCAAAGGTAATAGAATGCCTTGGAGAGCGGCCCGTTCACGCGGATAATATACCAGGCTGCCATGGAGCAGCAGAGCATGATCAGGACGACGCTCATGACAGAGATCACCAGGCTGTACCAGAAGGACTTCAGGAAATTCATGCTGGTGATGCCTTCCACATAGTTGGCCAGCCCGACGAAGTTGTCCGCCGAGGGCAGCTGGAAGACACCCGAAGTCGTGATCGCCTTGTTCATCTTGAGCGAGTTGATCAGGATGGCAAAAATGGGATATACGTAAAACACGCAGATGACCGCCAGAACGACGCTTGCGATCGTGCGCGACAGTTTCTTATTGGATTCCATGTCTCTTTCCTTTCTGTAGTCTTTTCGAAGCTCCTGCGTAAAAAGTCCTGTATCGACAGGATTTTTATCAACAGAATTTTTCGCTCTTTCCGACCATGCCGCTCACCAGGGCGGCAGCACATGCTACGCATGTGTGTGAGTCGCTTTCGCGGAGGCTGCTCTTACTGCTGGACCTCTCTGGAGGTGGTCGCGCGCAGCTGGATCAGGGCGATGATGACGACGATCAGGAAAAAGACAACTGCCTTGGCCTGGCCGATGCCCTTCCACTGGGCTCCGCTCCGTGCATAGAAGGTATCATAAATATTGAGTGCAAGGAGCTGAGACTGCTTGGCCGGCTCACCGCCTGTCAGGGACAGGTTCTGGTCGAACATCTTGAAGCCGTTGGTCAGGGTCAGGAAGGTGCAGATCGTGATCGAAGGCATGATCATGGGGATCTTGATCTTGAACAGGATCTGGGCGGGAGTCGCTCCGTCGATCTCCGCGGCCTCGATCAGGTCTCCGGAAATATTGTTGAGGCCTGCGATGTAGATGATCATCATATATCCGATCTGCTGCCAGCAGAGCAGGATGATCATGCCCCAGAAGCCGTTGAAGGCGGACAGGGCCAGCAGAGGCTGTCCCCACTTGGACAGCAGGCCGTTCAGGAGCGTCTGCCAGATATAGCCAAGGACGATGCCGCCGATCAGGTTGGGCATGAAAAAGATCGTGCGGAAGACGTTAGTTCCCTTCAGTCCCCTGGTCAGCGCCAGCGCGATGGCAAAAGCCAGGATATTGATCAGAACACTGGACAGGAAGGCGAACAGAACCGTCAGCCAGAAGGCATGGGAGAAGGTGGGGTCCGCAAAGACCTTGGAATAATTGGAAAAACCAATGAACTTGACATTTTTGACCGTCGTGAATTTACAGAAGGAAAGGTAGATTCCCCAGATAAACGGCCACACAAAACCGATCGCAAAGGCAACCGCTGTCGGCAACAGAAAGACCGGCCACCATTTTTTTATAGATTTTCCTACCATGGAATGCCCCTCTATATATTGTTTGCTTATTATTACGCTTTTGCGTGCAAGTGCTTTTACTTAAGTGCTTTTGCCTTAAGCATTTTTCCTACGCATGATTACTATATGTTTCTGCGCTTACTGTTTTTATAAAAAGGCCGTTTCCGCTGCCCGATGACAGGGAAACGGCCTTTTTCATTTCCTGTAAAGCCTTTTAAGATTTCAACGAGCTTCCGTTGATCAGTCAATTATTCCGCAAGTGCGGCCTCTGTTGCCCAGCCGTCGACAAATGCGGTCACAACGCCGTTCCAGTCGCCGGTGCCTGCCGCATAGGCGGTCAGAGCGGAGCCCACGCCGTTCTTCCAGTTCTCGGAAGGCATAGTCGTAAAGTTCCATGAAACGGGGGTCTTGCCGGACTCTGTGTATGCGGCATCCTGCTTGACAAATGCGTTGGGGGACTCAATGGCAGTCGTGAAGGGGATCGTGAAGCCCATGTTCTCCGCCATTGCCTTTGTGCCGGCCTCGGAGGTGACGCACCAGTTCATGAAAGCAAGGGTCGCGGCGATATCCTCCTCGGAGGCCTCCGCATTGACACACCAGTAGTTCTCAGTACCTGTGCAAAGGCCCTCGTTGGCATCGTCGACGCCGAAGTAAATGGGGATCATCGCGATCTGGTCATCAGAGAACTTCTCTGCCAGAGAACTGTACTCCCAGGAGCCGTTCTGGTAGAAGACAGCCTCGCCGTCGAGGAACTCAGCTCTTGCGTCATCCGCGGTCTTGGAGGAAAGTTCCTTGGGATCGCAGGTGGAATCTGTGATGTAGAGGTCAAAGACATTCTTGTACTGGTCAAGGTAGGTGCCCTTGATAGCATCGGTGTTGTCGATGCCGTCTGCCTTGTACTCATAGTAGATGGGCAGGTTGGCCAGATGAGTCTTGAATCTCCAGTCGGAGGATCCGTCCATGCCGGTCGAAGCAAATGCGCCCTTGACGCCCAGCTCGTCCTTGCGGGCCTGGATATCATCCGCGATCTTCTTCAGATCGTCAAAGCTCTTGATGTCGTCCAGCTTGTAGCCTGCCTTTTCCAGAAGGCTGACGTTGGTGATGATGCCATAGGACTCGATGACATAGGCGACGCCGTCGATCGCATCCCCGTCCTTGAGCTCGAAAGCATCGGAGGTCAGGTTGCTGACAATATCGGAGCCGGTCAGGTCATAGCAGTAATCCTTCCAGTTGGCCAGGCCGACAGGGCCGTTGACCTGGAACATGGTAGGCGCATCAGACTTGGCCATCTCACTCATCAGGGTGGTCTCATACTCACCGGAGGCCGCCGTGACGACTGTCACAGGAACACCGGTCTCCTCTGTGTAGACCTTGGCCAGATCCTGCCAGGCTGCATCTGCTTCCGGCTTGAAGTTCAGATAATAGACATGGCCTGCGCCGGCATCTGCGGCCGGAGCCGCTGCCGCGCCTGTGCTGCCTGCGGATGCTGCACTCCCGGTGCTGCCCGCTGAACCTGTGGAACCGCCGCAGCCTGCAAGCAGCGTCGCCGCTACTGTCACGCCTGCCAGAAGACTTACCATTTTCTTTTTCATAGTACTTCCTCCTAAAAAAACACTTTTAACAACTGTTGTCTTTGTCTGCCTTGTCCGCTTTGCCTGCCTTTCGTCAGTGCCCCTGACCCCCTGCAATCGGTTTCATGCCGCCGGATATTTGTTCTACGGTGCAAGTAAACACGGAACACTGTTTGGAATCGTTTCTACACTTTCCCTGAAAAAAAGTCCTCACATATCCTTACATGAGGCCTCCGGAAGTACCTGCCGGAGCAGCAAAACTGCTTTTAAGACGATCCTTTTAAGACAACTTATAAGAAGAATTCTTTTAAGGCAATTCTTTTAAAGCAATTCTTTCAAGTCAGGTTTTAAAAGAACGCTTTCGCGGCTGTTCTTTTAAGGCAGGTTGCGGAAACGTTTCCACGCGTATAATGGTAGCATTCCGTGGAAACGTTTTCAATAGTCTATCTCCATTTTTTTTTCTTCAAAGGCGTTTTCTCTATTTTCGACAAAATTCTCACACATTTTTTGTGAAATATGACTGACCTCCTTGATATCACAGACGATGTATTTCCGCGGCCTTTGTCATGTGCGGCTTTACAAAGCAAGTGCAGCTTTATAAGGCATCCCGTATACTCGCCAGGATATGCGCTTGGCTATCATAAGACAAACCAACAAAAAAACCGGGTTCACATATGTTATAGATTCCGAATCTTACCGGGACAAAGAGAAACAAAAGCCCGGAACACGCCCAGAAAACACGTTAAACGCGAACGAACCCATTTCAATAACCGGAAAACAGTTGTCTGAATCATCCTTATGAAGGGAGGCCTCAATGATTTCCTTTAAATGGACTCTGTCCCTTGAGCAGCCAGCAAACGAAACCGATCTCTCCGAACTACAGAAATGTCTTGTCACTGCCGGTGTATTCCTTGACCTCTCCTGGAACGGCGAGGCCCCTCAGCTGACCATTTCCATATCCGAAAAGCTTCTTGTGAAGACGGTAGATCATCTTCATGAAGTAGAGCCTTCAGACATCGTCGATGGCGATAGTATTGCACAACCGGAAGATGATGTCGTAAAGCAAAAAGGCCGTCCTAAAAGCGTTCCGAAGAACGACATCACCCTGGCCAGAGTTCACCATATGCGCTTTATGGGTGTGCCTGCCAAAGACATCGCTGAAGAGATCGGAGTAT
>JBGUOI010000056.1:0-8670 GCA_045118075.1 Porcincola sp.
CCTTTCGGTGCGTTCCTTCGTGTCCTTCTCGCCGAAGCGGACGCCGCCCGTCGCTTCAGGATCAAACCAGATGCTGCCGTCCTGCCTCCAGGATTGAATCAGCATCAGCGCGTAGAGCATGTGTTCCATTCCGCACTTCCCACCGATGATCTGCTCGGAATCAAGCCCGTTCAGCAGGCTGATCACGATCGTATCATCCTTCACGATCCGGGCAATCATATCCGCCGCATCATGAATACCTGTATACTTGACCGCTGCGAGCACCAGGTCCGCCCCGGCTGCTTCTTCGGGGCAAACCGCGTTCACCGGGTAGTTCCTTCCGTTGATGGTCACGCCGTTCTTCTTAAGGCGCTCCAGCCGCTCCCCTTCGGCGATGACCATCAGATCATCACCCAGGTGGTCAAACATGCACCCGATAAAATATGAGCCAACGGCCCCGGCGCCAACCAGCGCCACCGTCCTGATCTTATCCATAGATCTCCCTCTGATTAGTTGTTCAGTGCCTTTTATCTGCCCGGGTACGACCGGTATCAGTTCGGTACGACCGGTGTCCAGTATTCCTGGTCGTAGATGTCCGTCAGCAGGTAGGTGACCCTTGTATTATCACCCACGTAGGTGTTGCTGATCTCCAGCCCGTCACGGTAGATGAGCGGCTCGCCGAGGGTACGGCTGTCCAGGTAATCTTCATTATAGGAGTAAATATCACACAGGAATACGATCTCATCCCCCTCCTCAAGCGGCAGGGTATTCTTCGCGGCGGTCTCTGTCTCACCGTCCACATAGTCATACCTGGCACCGGCGATCCGGCCGTCCGGATTTTCATCATCAAAGACGAGGATCAGGTTTGCGCGGTATCCGTTCAGGCGCACCGGCACGCGGCCGATGATCGTTTCTTTTCCATCCTCAATAGTCGTCCCCTCGTAGTAGAAGGCTACCGGCTGGCCGTCGATCGAAAGCCAGGTGCCGTCAGAGTCTCCGATCAGCCTGCCGTTGGGCGTAAATTCATAGATATTGTCCAGGCCCAGGTCGACGAACCCTTCTCCGGTATCGTAGAACATGTTCATCTGCAGGTTCTGGATCAGATCCCAGTCCTCATCAGGCAGTGTCATCAGATGACGTCCCTGCTCATCCTCCGTCCAGTACATGTTCTCGGGATGGAAATGATTGGCGTCAACATAAGCCGCTGCCTCGCGAGGATCGAGGACACCCTCCTCGCTCATGAACTTCGTATCAGCTGAGTCCATACCGCCGATGCTTCTTCCGCCGGACAGGTAGCCCATCAGCAGTTCAGTCAGGATATCGGAGCCGCTGTAGCCGCCCGAAGAGCTTCCGTAACCGCTTCCGCCGCTGCCGTAGCTTCCGAAGCTTCCGCCGAACAGCGACTCAAACGGAGAAGTAGAGCCGCCTGAAGCGAGCTGTCCGGTCGTCTCAAGGCCGGCAAAGCTCTTGATGCAGTCCGAATAGGCCGAGTCCAGGCCGATCTCTTTGTAGATCCTGGAAGCGGAATCGACTTTCATGGTCGAACGGTACGGGAAGTAGATGGACAGCCCGTAAGCGTTGGTCATATTCGTCGAAGTCCGGTTGTATTTGATGGCGCTGAGCAGGACATCGCGAAGATCCGATGCCGCCTTTGTTCCGATGTTGTCTGCGAAGTTCACCAGATCGACCTGGTCGATCCTGTTGGAGACCGCAAACTCTCTGGCCCCTGCCCTGGCATTGGAGATCCTCTTGTAATTGCTGCCGCGGATCATCTCGCCGGTGCTGGATGAGAAAGCGCTCAGTTTGTCCGGAACAGTCTTCTCCAGCTCTGCCAGGTCGATCAGCGCCAGCGTGGCCAGCTGGCCGCGGCACTGTCTCGCGCACATATCCACAAAACCGTCTACGATATTTTTGCCGGTCTCAAGGGTATCCTGGGAAGTATTCTTTGCCAGGGAGCTTAACCAGTTCGTATAGTACCAGCCGATACCGGGCTCGGTCTCCTCCGAGCCGATCAGGTAATCGGCATAATCAGCACACACCAGCGCAGTTTCGAGTGTTCCCATCAGGCAGGTGTCAAATCCGATAAAGTCGAACGTCACTCCTGCGTCGGAGAGCGCTTTATCGATTCCGGTCAGGCTCATGGAACCGCTGCGGGGATTCTTTTCATCGTATCCGTATCCGCTGAGCGATCCGCCGCCGTGATCCCAGAAGATCAGGTCCATGCGGTTGGCCGGATAGTTTTTGGCACACCATTTGATAAAGCCGGACAATGTCGACGGATCAACCATGGACTTGGTGCCGTCGCTCTCGATGATGCGCTGCAGCCTGCCGTCTGTGATCTTGTAAACCTGGTTCACCTGGCTGCTGATGCCGTTGATCTTCCAGGAGCGGCAGCCGCCGGTGTAGATCAGGATATTGACTTTATCGGAAGCCGTCGCCTGAGCCATCTCCGCCAGATCGTTGGAAGCCATGCCCGAACGTGACTCAAGGTCCGTTCCGCACATATAGACCATGATGGTCACGGTATCCTTCCCGTTTCCGAGAATCTTCGTGCGTTTGGCTCTTGCTCCCTTCGCCACCGAAGTGTTCAGTCTTCCGGTGTTGTTGGAGGAAGGCTTGTAAACGAAATCGGCATCATCGCCTGACGAGGAAGCCTGCGAAGAAGAGCTCTGGGAAGTCTGGGATTCTGACTGCGCCAAGGAGCCTGATTGGGATGAAGTGCTGCCGATGCTTCCGGAGCTGGCCGAACTGCTCTGGCCGCCTGTCAGCTCATCTGCCGTAGTGGGCACCGTGATCACTTCATTGCCGGAACTGCTTTCTTCCACTGTCGATCCCCAGCCGTCAGAGACTGAGTTGTTCCCGGTAAAGCCGGTGAGCATCTCAAACAGGCCGGAGAATTCCGATCCCAGAGAGCTCGCGGAGGAGCTGTCATAAGAGCTGCTGCTCTGGCTGCCGGAGTACGAACCGCCGGTCATTCCTGACAGCAGGTCTTCAAGTGTGAAGCTGCTCCCGGAGGATGCACTCTGGCTGCCGGAATAGGAGCCGCTCTGGCTGCTGTAATTACTGCTGCCGGAAGAAGTGCTCCCCGATGAACCGGAAGAAGAGCCGGATCCCGAGCCCGATCCGGAGCCGCCGTTAAGCAGCGATAATCCGCCGCCTCCGCCGAACAAAAGCAGAACGATGGCACCGATGATCAAAAGGAGCGGGCTCTTCCCGCCGCCGCTTCTCTGGCCGGAGCCTCCCGTCCGGCCGGAACCGGAGCCGGAAGCGTTATACTGCTCCTTCCTTCCCTGGTAGCCGTCAGCTCTCCCCACGGGGCCTGTGCCCTGGCTTTCTTTACCGATATTGACGCCTTTTCCGTTGTCTGTCACATGTTTTTTTCGTCCGCCATTGGATAAGTCCATCTATCTTTTCCTCCTTTGAGCGAAATTCACCACAATCTTTAGCGTTATTGTACCATAATAATCGGAAAAATGAATACAGAATACCAATTGTCATACATGATTTCAGGAGCCGCCGCAGCCTAAATATGATATGATAATGAATGAAAGGAGGTGCCTATGCGATATCAACTGAACACGGAATCTTATCACAATTTTGATGTCTGTTCGATCAACCGCGAGCAGCCGCGCTCCTACTTTATTCCCTATCCGGACAGAGCATCGGCTGCAGCCGTATCCGCCCGTGACAGGCGCTACTGCTCCGGAAAAGTCCGCTGCCTGAACGGCAAGTGGGATTTCAAGTTCTATCACGACCCGAATGACCTGCCCTCCGACCCTGACACGGAGACGATCGGTTTTGATACGATCGATGTTCCCTCCTGCTGGCAGTTCAGGGGCTATGACCGGCCTTTCTATGTAAACACACGCTATCAGTTCCCCTACGATCCTCCCCGCATCCCGACCACCGGCAAGGTCGGCCCCGTCTTCTCCTGGGTGGGAGCAGACCAGAAGATCGGTCCGCGCTGGACGACGCCCGAGGATGAGTACAATTTTGTAGGTGTGTACCGCCGGACGCTTACGATCGGTGATCTGTCGAAACACTATATCCTCAGCTTTCTCGGCGCTGCTTCCTGCATCGACCTGTATGTCAACGGAGTTTATGCCGGCTACAGTGAGGGTTCCCACAACACAGCCGAGTTTGTGATCGATCCGCATATCCGGGAAGGGGAAAACGAGATCCTCGTTGTCATTCACCGCTGGTGCACCGGATCTTATCTGGAAGCGCAGGATATGTTCCGAAATAACGGGATCTTCCGAGACGTGCTGCTCTATGAGCTGGATGAGGACGACCTTTGGGATATCGGATTTAAGACAACGAAAACGGAAAACGGCTATGAAGCGGTCGTGGACCTCGAAGCTTTTTCCGATACCGAAGTGAAAGTATCCCTGGAAGGCCACGGTCTTTCCGAAGAGGGCATTGTCTCCCTGGAAAACCGGAAAGGATCGGTCGTCTTCAAGGATCTGCCCGTCAGGGAATGGAACGCCGAAAAGCCCGTCCTGTACGATCTTTTCCTCGAAACGCCCCATGGCTGCGTTCTTATGAGAGTCGGCTTCAGGGATGTCACGATAAAAGATAACAAGTTTTATCTCAACGGGCGCCTGATCAAACTGCGCGGCGTCAACCACCACGACACCAGTCCGGTAAGCGGCTATACCATGACTCCGGAAGAGATCGAAAAAGATGTGAGGCTGTGCAAAGAATACAACATCGATACCATCCGCACCTCGCACTATCCGCCCGATCCTTTCCTGCTGGAGATGTGCGATGAGCTGGGCATCTATGTAGTGGATGAGACTGATTTGGAGACCCACGGCGTCTTCTCGCAGATGCTTCCGCCCAGCTACAACCGCATCACCAACGATCCGAAATGGGGGCCCCGCTGCGTTGACCGTGTCAGCCGCATGTACCAGCGCGACAAGACGCATCCGTGCATCGTTATGTGGAGTCTGGGAAATGAAGCGGGCGGCTATGCCTGCACGGACATGGAATATGATTACCTGAAAGAGCGCTCCGACCTTCCGGTTCATTATGAGAGCGTCATCCACACCAAACGGGTCGCCTACGATGTGGCGAGCCAGATGTATCCGCCCGTATTGCGCGTTAAGGAAGTGGGTGAAGGGACCTGTAAGATCCCTCAGCTTCTGGATCGTCCCTATTTCATGTGCGAGTACGCGCACGCCATGGGCGTCGGCCCCGGCAATATCGAAGCCTACTGGGAACAGATCTATGAGCATGACAATCTGATGGGGGGCTGCGTCTGGGAAATGGTGGACCACGCCGTGCTGACAAAGGACGGAGAATATCTCTACGGCGGCGACCACGGAGAGTGGGAGCACGACGGCAACTTCTGCGTGGACGGAATCTTTTATCCGGACCGTACGCCGTCCACCGGCGCGGATATCGTCAGGCATGCCTACCGCCCGCTGCGCGTCAGCCATATCGGCGGGAAGACCTACGAGGTCTTTAATACCACCGGTTTTTCGCACAGCAGCCATTTCCGCCTCGAATGCCGTTTCAGCGACGGCGGACGGATCGATATCGAACCGAACGTCCATCCGCTTGAGAAAGGCTATATCCAGATCGACCCGTCCCGGGCCGAAAAAGATCCCTCCGTCCCCGTTCTCAAAGGAGACCTGCTGTTGACCATCGATACCAGGGATCTTCGGACGGACAGAATCGTCTCCACCCAGCAGCTGACGGTCGAAAAGCGCACTCTGCCGCAGCCGGATCTTTCCTTCGCGGGAGATTTCCCGGTCAGCCTTCAGGCGGATGACGGAAAGCCCGAATTTAATTTCGACAGCTTTACCCTTCGGGCCGGCAGCCCGTTTACCATCCTTTGGAGGGCCGCCACCGACAATGATGTATACCTTACCGGCAAGTGCGTCATGGATCCGTTCTACGCCGAACAGGAACAGGTCATCTCTGTCCGTGAAAAACCCGGCAAACTGCTGGTGCGCACAAAGATCCGCGCCGGAAAGAGCACTTTCCTGTGTTCGGACTATTATGTCGCCTGCAAAGACGGAATCATGGTCACCAGCCGTCTCCATCCGCTGCGCGCCGCCGGGATCCTGCCGCGCTTCGGAAAGACTTTCATCCTGCCCGAGAGCTTTGACAAAATCACTTACCAGGGCCGCAGCGGCGAATCCTACTGCGATATGAAAGACCAGTATCCGGTCAGTTTTGTCAGCACAGATGTCGGGCAGATGACAACGCCTAACATCCGGCCCCAGGAAAGCGGCAACCGCTGCGACACCGCCTTTGCTTCATTCTCAGACGGCACCCGCACCATCACCTTCGCCGCCCTTGACCGTCCGTTTGAACTGTCGGTCAAGCCCTGCAGCGACGAAGCCCTGCGCCATATGCGCCACCGCTCCGACGTAGAGCGCACCGGCACCTATGTGACCATCCAGGCTTTCCAGATGGGCATCGGCACCGGATCATGCGGACCGCGTACAGCACCAGAATACACCTATCCTGCCGGCAAAGACTACGAACTGCGGTTCCTGATCACCGAAGCGTGACAGGGGACTGTCCTGTGTCACGCTGATATAAAGGGTCTGATCCTCTTTCGCGCTTCAACGTGTGAAAAGGGTCTGACCCCTTTCGCGCTTCAACGTGCGAAAAGAGTCAGACCCCTCTTAATAAATGTTCAGCACATTCCGGTACATCATTCCCTCGATCTCATCCGCGGAAAATCCGTGACCGGCCAGGTACTCGGGCAGTTTCTGCATCCCGGAGGCGTTTTCGATCTCCAGGTTTAAGGGTGCGATGCCGTCGAAGTCGGTGCCCAGGCCCAGCACATGGGCCCCTCCCACATTCATGATATGCCGCGCATGGCGGGCCATGGCTTCCAAGCTCGAGAAGCACCGGTCTTCGCGGTCTGCCTCTTCGAGGAAATGCGGGCAGAAATTAAGGCCGATGACTCCGCCGTGCTCGCCGACGATGCGGATCATCTCATCGGTCAGGTTCCGGCTGCATCCGGTAAGAGAGCGAGCGTTCGAGTGGCTGGCGACGAACGGCCCTTTCACAAAGCCGGCGACATCATAAAAACCGCCGTCGGAAAGATGGCTCACGTCCGCCAGAATTCCCAGCTCCTGCATCCGTTCAAGCATTTCAAAACCACGTTTTTTCAGCCCGTCTCCGGTGGCCGGCCGAAACCGGAAATACCGCCGGAAATCCTCGTCGGCGCCTTCCGGCATACGGTTCGGAAAGCCCAGCTCATTCTCATAATTCCAGGTGAGGGTGATCATCCTCACCCCGGCTTCGTAAGCACTCTCCAGGTGATCGAGGCTGCCCTTCAAGGCCCCGCCTTCCTCGATGGTAAGCATGGCGCTCATCCGTCCTTTTGCCAGGTTCCTGCGAATATCCGCACCGCAGAAAACCCGGCTGATCAGGTCGGTATTCCGCTCCATCTCTTCGCGAAAGACCCCGGCCATTCCCAGGAACTGTTCCCATGGATCATACCCTTCACCGGACCGGGACGGGTTAAGAAAGTCCGACCCGCCGTCTTTCCCGTTAAAATCTTTCGGGAGAGCCATATCCACAAAGCAGGCAAAATTCTGGAGCACGTATCCGCCTGCTTTCATCTTCAAAAGGTCCACCATCAGGCTGCTTTCCTTATTTCCGGTGTTTTCTGTTTTTGCGGCGTTTTGAGAATTTTCCCCGCGCAAAGAAAGCCCGTCTTTTCTCAGACGGGCATACCAAAGTTTCATAAGAGTATCACAATGCAGATCCGCTATACCGATCATATTCATTCACCCCCGCAAATTCAGGAGTCCTTTCGCAGAAATCGTGCTCTTTTCGCGTAAAAATCTGCGACATGCTCCCAGAGTGAATGCAGCTGCTTTTTGTGAGAGCATAGTTTTTCCGTGCAGTTCGCACACCGCAGGTATTCATTCGTCTTCTCGGAGAAGCGTTCCGGATGCCGGTAGAAAGTGATCTCCCAGCGGATCATCAGGATCAGCGACTGGGCCAGCAGTCCCCAGGTGAACGCGTTCTGGATAAAGAACAACGGTGTGAACATCATCGCAAAATCCCAGTTGTAGATCCGGCAGGTGCTGCAGCACTTATTCTTCAGAAACCATGTCTGGAACGGGCAGAAGAACAGGATGCAGATCATATCGCACACCGAGTAGGCACAGCAAAGAAGGATCATGAACCCTTCATCCAGGATGCCCACCATGTGAAGGCAGCCAAAGACAAGATTAAAGCAGATCCACAGCAGCGCGACCAGCATGGTGGCATTATTATCCTGGATCTCGATATTGATCTCGCCGGACTTAAGGTAGTTCCGCCTGAACTGTTTCTGGCAGCCGGGGCTCTCTATTTTTGACGGGAAAAACCGCATCAGCATATCCACGGTGAACACCAGCCAGATCACCCACAAAATCGCAGGCTTCTGCTTCAGAGAACTGGTAAGCATATCCTTCCCGTGCATTTTTCCGATGACATAGATCACCAGCGCGGTCAGGAACAGTGCCCCGCGGTAACAAAGGCGAATATAATGGAAGATACTGACCGGAGTCAGTTTTCTTTTACCAGTGCTTTCTTTCATGATACAAAAACTGTATTTATTCTTTGTTCTCGATCATCTTCTCGACAAGCTCAACACACTCATAAACCAGCGCGTCGCAGTGCGCTTTTTTCACTTCTCCGCGCTCGGCGCTGATCCTGAGGAGATCCCTGCAG
>JBGUOI010000057.1:0-20344 GCA_045118075.1 Porcincola sp.
CAGGTATACCATTTAAAGCGGCAACATCATTGGTGTGCCTTAATTTCTCCAACAGTTCTTTGAATTTCTTCTCAAATCTGGCCTTAAGAATTGAGGCGTATGGTCTGTCCGGAATGATTGAGTCCATGACCAGCTTTCTGTCCGCATATATATCCGGTTCAATTCTTTCGGCATCTCGTTCCAGAAGATCACCTATTTCTTTCTGGAGAAGTGCGTCGAATTCTTCCAGCTTTTTAATAAAGCTGTATGGCTCCTTTAGACTGGTAATCTTCCGAATCTGGTTTGCATACTCAATAATCTTTTCATCTGAAATATAGTTTTTACTGGCTTCATAAATAGCCAGCGTTCGGCAAGCCCTCAAATACTTTTCTTTTTGAGGTCCATTTAAGAAACTGTTTAAATCGGTCAGCTGATCTGCAATTTCGTCGAAATCATCAAAGAGTTCATCCACTCTCCTATAGAAAGTCATCGGATCATTAATGCCTCTGACCTCTTCTAAAAGGCGTTTTGCTTTCTCTAATACTTCCCTGCCGGGTAACGGGGAATTCTTCCCATAATCTTCTCTGAGGGTCTCTTCAATATTTATAATTTTGGTCTCACAATATGATTTGAAATCCCGCATAAGGGAATCGGTATCATCCGTAACGATCGAATGTCCGAAGAAATCCCGAATGATATCTTTTGTGGCTTTAACCCATGCATTTTTCGGAATCTCTTTTAGATCAAGCAGGATTTTTTCTCTATATTCTCTTCGGGTAATGTATTTATACGCTTCCTCCGGAGTAGCTGTTGCCGGAGTGTAAATCACACTATTCATCTTCAGGGAAATCTTTCCCTTTTTGTATAATGTCGCAATGAGATATTCTATATCCTCTTCTGTGTAGCCATAGGGGGCACCTGAGAATTTGTCCAACGCCTGCTTAATCGAAAACTTAGTTCCTGTCTTGTTTGCATACTGTACAACCGATATAAGTTCTGCAAGCGCATCCTGATTGGGTTCCCGCATTCCCTCTAAGTCCAGAGTGAGCTGTGTTTTGTTTCTCTTTAAAAGATCCTGAATATCCGCCTGTGTAGGCTCTGTTTCCATATCCTTAAGTTTGCTGTAAACACTGCCAACAAGCTTTTCAAATCCTTCATTTACCCTTGCCGTGACATCTTTTGACTTTGTGGAGATCCTGCCTCCTCTAACATAGATTTCTGCCGTTTCAAGTGCCATCTGGATATATTCTTTGATCCTCTTGGTCTTTTCACTGCGTTCTTTTCTTTTGGCTGCCTGGATCACCTCGTAATCAGTGAGCGTAGTAAGATCCGGCTTGTTCAGGAAGGCTTCAATTTTCTTCATATCCTCTGTTTCACTCAGATACGGGAAACCATCGGACATTCTAACTACAACACAGGGTTCCTGAGTGGAAAGCATGTTAAGGGCATATTCATTTTCTTCTCCACTATAGGCTGTCAAAAGGTGTAAAGTGATGCCATTGGCGCTATTGTTTTTGTAAAAACGGTCGTCAATCTTTGTATTGAAGGCAAACTGATACCTGTTGCTATACCGATACTTATTGTTCGGAAGAACGATCACTTCTTCAAATGCAACCTGTGCCACATAATTAACCACATCTGTCGGATCTATATTGATGCTTCTGATCGCATTTTCAGCTTCCTGTTCTTCATTGGTAAGGAAGATATACCGATCTCCGTTTTTCTGAACCAGCATTTCATCACAAAGCTTCCGAAGTGCGGTTTCAACCTTTTTCTTTAGCTCCAACGTATCTTCCGTAATGCTTGAAATCATGAGTGTTGTCAGATTCTCAACATTTCCGGTAAAGTTATTCACGTGCTTGATCATGAACAGTACTTTCAGAAGTTCCACATCAAACGTGTTCAATCGCGGATTTCTGCTTGCCGTCGTAATTACAATTTTATGGGTAGGATCGATAAAATCTTCCACACCACTGTAAAAAGCATTAAACGGTATGAGAATGCCTTCACGCTCATTCTCATATTTCTGGGCCGCTTCTTTGAAAAGTGCGAGCATGGATCTCTCACCATCCGCCATATGCTTACCGCTGGAACTGTATTGACGAATCGAAGTGAGAACGTCGCCTAACAATTTAAATTGATAAGGGATAAACGGGTATACTTCAGCAAAATCATCCGCGTCTTCATAAAGAGGCATGTGCGGTGTTCCTTCGCTGAAAGTAATCGTATACTGTATCGTTGCTTCATTATGACGATAAAGATCTCTCAGAATCGCAGCAGCGTCATCCTGTTTATATAGAATTCTTTTTCGAATGACTTCGCCGACATCAGCGGATGAAAGGGATACACGGGTATTGAACCGTCCCTGAATCTTAGAGAAGTCATCTCCCATTGTCTTTGTGATGGAGTCAATATCCTGCTGGCTTGTAACTGCAATCCACACTTTCCCCTGACATGCTGTCCCGAGATCTTCAGCAACGGTTTGCAGATTTACCATCAATTTACTGTCATCGGCAATATACTGGCCAATCTCATCAACAAGGAAGACTACATGATGGTTCATTCCCTTTTTATTGCAGTATTTCCGCACCAGCTCAGCAAACTGATCGATAGAGAAGCTGAACGTGCCTTCCGCATTAGCCGCCCAGTTCTTCGCGGCATCCTCGCTCATGATCCCAAGTTCAACAACTGCTTCGATGATCTCATCCTGAATAAAGTAGTAGTCTTCACGCTGTTTTTCCCAGGCGGCTCCTGTAATCTCAAAGAATTTCTCTTTGAATGTTTCATACTGGCCGTTATCGTCCAACTTGCGTTCAAAATCCGCAAGAAACGGGATTGATCCACAATAACCAAGGTAATCGTTAAAGACTTTCATGAAAACATCTTTGATGGCTTCCTTGTTTGTCTTTGAGTCACTGGCACTTTTGGAATCAACGTTAAACAAAATAACATCCGTATCCTGGCTGTGAGACACAACGGTACGAATCTTTTCCTGAAGACGTTTGTCCGGGACTTTCACATCATTCAGGAAGAAACTGGAGGCGGAGTGTTCCGTTCCATCATCAGGATTCACTACAATCCTGTCTGAAAGGATATAGGAAAGAATCTTCAGAAAATGTGATTTGCCACTTCCAAAGAAACCGGAGATCCAGACGCCCATTTTATCCGTTTTTCCGGTCAGTCCTCGGATATAAGCATCGAAAAAGCGATTCATGTATTTTTCGAGCTCTTCTGTTACAACGTATTCATCCAGCTCCTGATATACGTTCTCTTTGTCCTTTTGTCCTACTTTGATAACACCGTTAATCTCACGGTCGATGCCTCTGTAAAACATATCTCGAATCTTCATTCTGGTTTCCTCCTACTGAATGAGTGGGAATGCCCTGTAATAATTTCCGTCATCGATCGTTCCGAAAAGACTAAGCGACTGGCCATTCCAGTTTCCCGGATAAAACATTATGACCGGCACTTTATCAAAAACCTGATGCAAATTGTTAAGTATATTATGTGCACGGATATATGGATACATCTTTCCTACACCCGTTAAAAACACAACAGCATTCGCCGGCGCAGTCTCCATAATTCTGTTTACAATCAGATTCTGATCCGTTGTTAATCTCAGCAGCTTTACAATCGCGTTGTACAAATACTCTCTGCCTTTCGTCTGTTCGAACTTAATACATTTATCGACGTATCCTCGTTCTTCCAGAATCTCTATGATCATTTTATAGAGATCATATTCAACGATCTGAAACCCATCATTCTCCGGGTTATTCTTTTTTATAAGATCTGCAATCTTCCGGCGCATTATCAATTCATTGCATGCCTCATAATCGAAAACGTAATAACGCACCTCATTGGCCACACCTTTGTTTTCAAGGAATTCCCGATTTGAGATCCGATCCCATATGGCATCCAGCTTTTCACGAAAATCCATCACTGTTCTCCTGTAAGCGCAAAAAGATATTTCTCCATATTATTCCGGAGAAGAATATCTCTTAACTCCAGATCGATATATGGACGAACAATCTCTTTACCACGATAACTTACCTTGCGTAAAATCCCGGCTTCGATCAGAAACTTTGCGTAGGTTCCTTTTAGCTTTTTTACTGTTGCTTCCGTCCAGCTCGCCACTGTTTTGTCTTGTGTGGCCTTCGTTGAGAAAAATATATTCAGATCAGAATCCTTAAATTCTTCTTCCCCTAAGCGAAGCTTTTCCCTGTATACTTCGTACATTAGCTCAAAGAACATCCTGTCCGCTGCCATTGCGCCGATAAGCGCAATAATTTTAGCTGTATTGATATCTGTCCGAAGCATAAAGGTTGTCAATTCCTCCGGAAGCGCTTCGATACGTCTTTTAATACAGCCAAATTCATTGACGATCCGATCCTGGGACTTTTGCTGGTAGATATTCTGCTCTAAAACAATCTGCCGTACTTCTTCCATAGAATGGTTCTGAAGCAGTTTGATTGTTTCCCTCATTTCGACAAACCATAGAAGGTACTTTACACTGCTTGCGCTATATTCCATTATTCCGGCCTCTTTTCATGTCTGATGATGTCGCAGTAATCACAATCAAGCTCATCACAGATTTTTTCCAAGACATTCATGGACACAATTTCACCCTTGCTCATTTTGGCCAGTGTGCTACTGCTGATTCCGATACGATCAATCAAGTCGACTTTTTTCATGTTTTTGTCTATGAGCAACTTCCACAAGCCGTTGTAAGATACTGCCATTCTGGTTTCCTCGCTATAATGAATCCAACTATTCACATCTGCTAAAAGTTACACTAATCTCATAATATCGCCATTATAGCATTATAGCATGCGGAACCTACTATTTCAAATCAAATATTTAGTTTCTCGAAGTTTGATTTCTTTTCGACAAACATCTGTTTCTTAAAGTGCATCTATCAGTAAGTATAATTTAAAAGTCAAGTTGTACCCTATTGTTCTTCATCTTTATTACATGCTGAAGATGCATACTGGTTCATCATAACTATATCAACACAGCCTCTTTTAATGGTCGCCACATAAGCGACTTTCGCTTGATTTTTCCATCTCGGCTCTTTCCTACTTTCCTGCCGGGCCATCTTCTTGTGATTATTGGGAGGAGACAATTCATTTCGATTAGTGATTCGGAGGAGCAAAAACTTACTTAGGGCAAGATTCGCCTGCCGAATACGAATAACCCGTTCCCGGTTTTTCGTCCCGTTCGGCAAACTTGATGGGGATCATGCGCCCCATACCCTCGCAGTCCATTTTCCATGCCCATCAGCCACAATGGCCTGTCTGGAAAATGGGTTTTTGGCTCCACACACCAGATGTGTCGCAGCGCTGAATTTCTCCTCCGGAGCAATATCATCGGCAATGCCGGAGGCATTGAGTCAGCTGTGCCGCGCACAGACCGTGCACAGAGAAAGGGATTATGAATGACAAGAAGAAAAAAGGACGAAGGTACAGTAAGAAACCATCTCGTTACTGTCCGCCTGAACGATACGGAATATTCGGCAGTCTGTGATTCCGCCAAAGAAGCCGGATTGTCCCTGTCCAATTATTTCCGTCATCAGGGAGTCTACGGAAAGGTGGAGATCCATAATCAGATCGTTGCGGATTTCCCGAAGTTGGAAAAACTGGCCCAGGAGTTTTCCGCGATCGGGAACAACCTGAACCAGTTGACGAGATACTTCCACATGGGCGGTTTGAAATCACAGGCGATGACAGATGAGCTGACCCGCTGCATCAATGAGATTATGAAGATGCGTAAAGAAGTGATGGAAATGGCAGGTGATTATCGTGGCTATACTCAAACACATCGCAAGTAAGAATGCCGACTACGGCAAATCCCTGGAATACCTGATGTTCGAGCATACTGAAAACGGCACACCCATACGGGATGCGGAAGGGAATATGCGGATGCGGGAGCGGTTTATCCTGGACGGCATCAACTGCAATCCATTCTCTTATGATAAAGACTGTGAAAGGGTGAATGCGCAGTATCATAAAAACCAGAAATACTCGGATATCAAATCGCACCATTATATCATCAGCTTCGATCCACAGGACTGCGAAGACGGGAAGCTGACTGCCGAGCAGGCCCAGGCCCTTGGTCTGGAATTTGCCCGCCGGCATTTCCCCGGACATCAGATTATTGTCTGTACGCATACTGACGGCCACAATGAAAGCGGCAATATCCACGTCCATATCATTTTCAACAGCGTCCGGAAACTGGATGTGGAGAAAGAGCCCTTTATGGACAGGGACATTGACTGCCGCGCAGGCTATAAGCACCATCTGACAAAAGGGTATCTGGAATACCTGCAGGCGGAAGTGATGGGGATGTGTGAACGGGAAGGGCTGCATCAGGTAGATCTGCTCTCCCCGGCAAAATCAAAAATCTCGGACAGGGAATACCGGGCAAAACAGAGAAGACAGGAAAAACTGGATGAATTGAATGCAAAGATCGTAGCGGCGAAGATGAAACCGCGAACTACCGTATTTCAGACACAGAAGCAATACCTGCGGGATGCCATTCTGGATATTGCTTCGCAGACAGCTTCGATAGAAGAATTCCGGGATCTTCTGTCAGAGAAATACGGAATTGCACTGAAAGACCATCGCGGCCGGTTCAGCTACCTGCATCCGGACCGGCTAAAATTCATTACGGGGAAATCTCTGGGAAGTGATTTTGAAAAGGAACATATTCTGGAAATGCTCCTCGAAAGTGATAAGCGAAAAGAAGCTGAAAAGGATAAATCAGAGCAGAAAGAAGAATCGCCCGGACGAGAAAATGCCGGCAACGCTGATATTACAAATCCGCAGGCAGATCAGCCCGAGTATGATCCGTCTTATGACTATCATGCAGATCCGGTTGCCATCCTCTATGTCCGTTCCCATCTCAGGCTGGTCGTTGACCTGCAGACAAATATCAAAGCACAGCAAAGTGCCGCTTATGCCCGGAAAGTCAAATTGTCCAACCTGAAGGAAATGGCCCGGACTGTCGTTTTCATCCAGGAGAACGGTTTTGACACTGCTGAGGATCTTCATCACGCACAACGGCAGCTGTCTGAAAAATCGCAAAACGTAAGAGCAGCTCTGGATCAGACCGACGCAGCATTGAAAGATATCAATGAACGGATTCATTATACCGGCCAGTACAATGTCACAAAAAAGGTGCAGCAGGATTTCCTGAAAGCCAGATTCAAGAAGAAATACCGGGAGGATCATAAGGACGAACTGGATAAATACGCCGCTTCCGTTTCCTTCTTCCGGAAACATTATGAAGGACAGATACCCTCCATGAAACAGCTGAAGGCAGAGAAAGAAAAACTGCTCACTCTACAAAAAGAGCAAAAAAAAGAGCTTGCCGTTCTGGGCAAGCAGGACAGGTTGCTGCAGACCGCATCTACTAATGTGGATGCTATACTACATGCAGAAAATGTGCCGACTCGGAGAAAGCCATCAAGGCAGCCGGAACTGTGATGACAGCGCATATTTTCCTTTTCTCGGGGACAGGGGAAGCTGTATCAAAATTGATACGGCTTCCCCATCCCTGTTACACAATCATAATTCTGGTTTTTTCTTTTCTATCTTCCAACCAGTTTCAGAAACTTCCTGTCATTCATCTGTTCATTCGTTATATATTCACCGTCATGAAACAATGCATAGGTCGTGACCGGCGTCGGCGCATTCCGGGCTTCTTCTTTGCTGCCAAGCAGAATGGCCTTAAAAGGAATTCCGTTCTTTTCAGCCGTTTCCTCTAAGACCGGCACATACTTCGCATTGAACGGACATTGGTGTGTGTAATACAGGACATATCCCTTTTCAGCTATATGGGGATGCTTTGCGCACTCCCTGAATGCCGGAATCGGTGCGCCGTTTTCAAACGGCAGATACATAAGCTGTATCCCGTTGTCCGCCTCGCCGCATACTTCGAAGCCTTTGTACTTCAGGAATTTCGGATCTGCAAGAAACGGCTTCTTCTTCGCGGCAGACAATATACACAGACCCTTCTTTCCTTTCTCCCTGCTGTCCCGGATGCATTCCCGGAGCAAGTCTGATGAGTATCCATGCCCTTTCAGGGAACCGGACACCCACAGGCAGTCAATATACATATAACCCGCCGCTTCAATCGGAACCCACGCGTTTTCTGCAGGGATATATTCGATGAAGCATTTTCCCCGTTCCACGCTCTTCAGGAAAACCAGGCCGTCTTCAAACCGTTCTGCCAGCCAGGCCTTCTTGGATGAGACCTGCACATCCTTATTATTGGAAATGGCACAGCAGATGTGCTCTTTTTCAATATTTTCCTTTGTAACCCTGATGTACTCCATTGTATCAGTCCCCCTTTTTTCTGATCGGATGCCGGATCACGGTCTTTCGTTTCTCCGGAGCCACCCGTCTTGCGTCGGACAGATAAATCTCATGATGCCACCTGCACTCTGAGAAATCATTCTCATACCCGTTCTCTTCCAGGTACCGGTCCATCATGGCAATTGTCTCCGGCTCATCGTCATAAGAACCGATGTGCATACACTGCACGCACAGACCTTCTTCCATTGTCAGGAATTTCACTTTGGAAAAATCCTGCTTTTTCTTAACCTTGGCTTCCTCCACAGCCCAGAGAAAATCTTCCTTCGTCACGAAATCCGGCAAACGGATCACTGAGATCCAACGGAATTCTTCCTTCCGGCCATAATCAATTCCATCAATACCGTCCTGCCACCAGAATCCTTCCAGCGGCGGAACCACGTAATCAAAATACCCCTCGATCCTGTGCGATCCCCTCTTGCTCATCTTGATCGTGAAAGCGATCGCATACAGAAGTCCGATCGCCGTTTTATACTCACCGTCCTCCGCATTGGGATCACCGCTTCCTCGTACAACGATATAATTCATCTCAGGAACCGTCACGATCTCCGGCCTTGCCTTCGGCATGTAGAATTCCCTGTATTCCTTCTTAAAATCAAACGCCATGCTGTCACCTCTTAAGTCTCCTTACCCTTTCCTCCACGGTCTTCAGGAACTCTTGTCCAATATCTCCTTCTGCTTTTTCTTATTCAGGCTGCCAAACACGATCCGATAGGACTTCTCCAACAGATCCTTCAGGATGTCATCAGGCACCTCACCATCGGCTTTTACCGAATTCCAGTGGGTTTTGTTCATATAATAGCCGGGGATGATATCCTCATACTGCTTCCGCCAGAAATCCCCCTCCAGCGGCTCCAGCTTCAGGGTAATGTAATAGGGCCGGTCATCGTCATCCAGGCATACGGCGGCGAACATTTTCCCGCCGATCTGATAGCGGATCCAGTTCCAATCCTCCTGAAGGTCCTTCGTTACACCCGGCTTTTCCAAAAGGAATGCATCAATCCATGTGTATTTCATATCATCAGCTCCTGTAGATTTCTCTTAATACCTCAGCGATTTGGCAGATCCTGTCCCTCAGCTCCGCCGGTTCAAGTACTTCCGTCTTATCGCCGAAGGTCAGGATCCATGTGGTCAGCGTATCCATGTCCGTATAATCAGCAGAGAAGAGCAGCTTTCCGTCTTCTGTTTCCGTAAAGCAGCCGGGCCCGAATTCCTCAACCAGCCGCCATTTCACATCCTGGGAGAAGAGGGCCTTTACCTTTATTTCACCCGGGAAGATCTTCTCCGTGGAAAGATCCGGCATCGGGGCATTTCTGCAGGCAAACTCCTTATCCGTTTCCTGCACCCTGTCCATCCGGTTCAGCTTGAACAGGCGGAAGGCCTGTCTTTTCAGGCAAAAGGCCCAGGCATACCAGCTTGACCATTTGAAAACAACGTAATAAGGTTCTGCAGTTCGTTCACCTTCTCCTTTCGGCCCATAGTATGTAAATGTCAGCAGGTGCCGGTTCTCAATCGCACTCTGTATGGTCTCTATCTTCGGAGCCAGCGTTTCCCGGTACCACGAGGAGAGGTCAATCAGGATGGAATCCCTGCCGCTGACAAACCCGGTAGACCCGGCCTGGATCTTCTCCATCAGACGGCTGTAATAACTGCTCCCGCTCACGCTGTCCAGGCTCCGGAGCCCTGCAAGGATCATCTGCATATCCCTGGAGGTCAGGATCGTCCTGTCCATCCGGTAGCCGTTCATGATGCGGATGCCGCCCCCGGTTCCCTGGACTGTCTGAATAGGGATGCCCGCCCTACACAGACCCTCTATGTCGCGATTAATCGTCCGTCTTGATACCTCAAACCGCTCTGCCAGCTCAGGAGCCGTCGTCTTTTCTTCCTGCAGTAAAACGGACAGTATCCCGATCAGCCTGTCTATTTTCATTTCTCGCACACTCCACCTGTATCATACCTAACGCAACACGACAACTGTATGTCATGTTTATTGTAGCAATTAAACTTTTTTCTGCAAACGAAAAAACCGCTGACAGATCCAAAATATCTATCAGCGGCTCTTCCATAAACCAATTCCCTGTCATTTTACGAAGAGAATCGAAAGGTAGCCAGCCTCTTCCGGCATGGATTGAATTCCATAATACACTTTCTCATCAGGCATACCACAGTTTTCAATCAAGTAAGCGCTTTTCTCTGTGGCGGAAATCTTTTCTTTCAGACTTTGTAAACGTCCCCCGGCTTTCATAATGACAAGCGTACCGTCAAAATTGCAATGCTCTCCGGAAGTGATGAGGACGGCTTCGCTCCCCGAAGCAACAGGGATTTTTATCCTTGCCGAAGCAGCACAGAAGGAAGGAATCCCGTTGATTACCTCTGTCTCATACCCGTTTTCCCTTATGATTTCGGAAACATAGTTAAATGTCGAATAGAAGCCGGGGTCCCCAAGGGTCAGAAAAGCAACATTCTTCCCGGATCTCAGGTGCTGCATGATCTGGTCAGCCGCCTCCTGATGTGCCTCTGCCAGATCTCCTCTTTCCATCGGAAAACCAATCGTCATCTGTTCTTTTGAGGCTATAAACGGGCAGGCCTGCTGAGCAATCTGATATGCAAGTCCCGGTGCCGCTTCTTTTGCCGGGCATGCAATAATGTCTGCCGTTTTCAATGTTTTAACTGCCTTAAGGGTAAGAAGTTCCGGATCACCCGGACCGACACCGACAGCATACAGCGTTCCCTTCATAAAAACCCTTCTCCTGTTCATTTCTTGTCGTTCCTCAATCCATGAAAAGAATTTGTCCAACCCCTTGTTTTCTTCTCTGGTCTCAAGGAACATTCCTGCTGTATACCAGGAATGGGTGTCCTTCCTGTCCGTGACGCTGTACAGTTCGCAGGGATTTCCCACCTCGTCTGCTTTTCGCTTCATATCTTCCGCACACGCATATGGGAGCAGCCCGTCGTGCCTGCTCTGGATGAGAAGCATCGGGATATGGTTCTTTGACATCAGCGCAGCCGGTTCCCCGTTTCGCCTGTCATACCCCTTCTTAAAGAGCTGATCCAGCAAAAGTTTGAGCGTCAGTGTGCTGTCTTCCCGGAAACTGTATGGCCCTCCGGAGCCGATAAACCCAATGATATTTGAGATATCAACACCATACTTTCTCTGAACCTTCCGGCAATAACACATGATCGATGCCAGATGGGCACCGGCTGACGGCCCGGCTGCAATAATCTTTGAAACATTGATCCCACGCTCTTTCAAATAACTGACCGCAGTATTATACCCGTCACAGACATCCTTGATCTGACAGGGATATTTGTATTTTGGCGACAGTCTGTAACCCAGTGATATGAAACGGTATCCCTGGCCAGCAGCGCACTGGCCTACGAAATCGAATAATTTTGGATTTCCGGCATTCCAGCCTCCCCCATGAACCCAGACGATGATTTTATCACTGAGAAGTTTCTCCGGCTCATAATACAAAAAATACTGCTCTTTATGCCTGCCATAGGAGACTGATACCGGCTGATATCTCTTCTTTACCTGAAACATCTTTTTATATAGTCCGAAATAGCTCAGGCTTTCCCGCATGTAGTCGTTCATTGGTCACCTTCCCTTATTACCTTACAGCCTCCAGAATCGGTGTAATTTTTCCTCATTTCTGCTTTATGATTTCCCTGGCTTTCATGAGTATCGGAAGCTCCCGGTTGGCGATCAGACTGCCCAATTTTGACCCCCGACGATTTTTATATTCACGGACTGCTTTGTCATATGTCAGTTTCAATGTGGACAGATGGAAGCTCTCGATCTCATCCTGAGTCAGGTTCCTCTCCCCAAAAGAAATGATCCTGCATAGGAAATAGTTGTTCAGGTTATGCCGATGGATCAGGTTATAGTAGTCGCTGACTACTCCGATCTTGCAGATCACCTCAACATTCACACCCAGTTCTTCCCTGAGTTCTCTTTTGATCGCAGATAAAAGATCCTCATCTGTTTCTACACCGCCGCCGGAAGTCTCTATCAGAGTCGCCTTCCCAAACTCATCATCCCGCTCAGCCCGGACAAAATAAAAATACCCTTCATCATCAAAGACAACAGCCCTGGCGATTTTTCTGTCATGATCCGTGTATTCAAATGGCCATTCCATATCCTGAAGCTCTATGTGCAGTTCAGAGTCCGAATTCCTGTCCCTCCGGATCGTCGCATGCCATACCTCATCACATATGCCAAGATTGTTTTTCCCGGCGGCCCTAAGTGTTCCTTCCAGTTTCATCCCGGCCTTTTCCATCACCCGGCCTGACTTGGGATTATTGGCGTCATGGCACGCTGCAATGCGGTTCAACCCTACTACGTCGAACAGGTACTCCATCACCGCCTTCAGGGCTTCCTGCATAAATCCCTGCCCCCAAAAAGCCCTGCTCATACAGTATCCCATATCGGCCGATTCAATGTCTTCTCGTAGTCTTACAACCGAAATATTGCCGATTGCCTTCCCGGTTTCCTTATGTTCCATTACCCAGTTGAAGTATCCGCCGTCTTCATACCTCGGAATCCAGTCTTTCAGTAGATCCCGCGTCACCTCAACGTTTGAATGCACCGGCCATGTCAGAAACCTGGTCACCTCCGGATCAGATGCCCAGTTCTCAAACATATCTTCAGCATCTTCTACTCTGAACCTCCGCAGCAGCAGCCTGGAAGTCTCTATGTTTTGTGTTCCTGCCTTATTCATGTTTCAAAATCTCCATTTACAGCGTCTCAAATGAAAGAACTGTTTCCAAATCGTTAAGATGACGCACTGTAACCTCATATGGTTCAACTACGGTGTTCCACAGCTTCTTCGCTCCGCAGTTCTTCTCGTTGTATTTGATCTCCCATTTACCCGAATGCTTTGCCAGGATCAATTTCACTGCATCCAGTGCAAAATGTTTCCTGCGATATGCAGGAAAAACAGTGAACTCCGCCATCGTATAATCCGGATCCCGGTCAATGTATGAATAGGGGCAGAGCATCGCAAACCCAATCAGAACATTATCGTTATAAATGAAATATGCGGTCCTCTTCGGATCTGAAAAGTATTCATCAAAATGACCGTAATGATAATTCCCGTTTTCATCCATCGGGTCATCATAGAAATTCGTCATCTCATACAGATATTTCTGGTTAATATTCCAAAGCAGCTCCCTGTCTTTCGCCTGTACAGTCTGTAATCTGATCATTTGTCTGCCTCCTGTCATGCATGGGGATGCAGTGATTACTATATCGAATACTCACATCCTGTACAACCACTTTTTCCTCCCCGATACAGAAAAGATGTATCAACAATGAAACACCTTAAACCTCTCGGACACGCAAACATAAGTGGATGGGGCAGGAATCGAACCTGCGGTGTTTCTCTTGTGACGGATTTACAGTCCGCTGCCCTCGCCGCTAGGCATACCCATCCATGGGGTGACCAGGGGGAGTTGCGACGGCGCTTGCGCCTAGTCCTTTAGGAAACCCCCATCTGCAGAGCCACAATCTGCTGTACTTCCGTTATACGATGGCCACAGTGACCCCTGCGGGACTTGAACCCGGTATTTCCGGCTTGAGAGGCCGATGTCCTCACCATTAGACTAAGGGGCCAAAGTAGTTCCCACGGGACTTGAACCCAGTATCTCCGGCTTGAAAGGCCGGTATCCTCACCTTTTGACCAGGGAACCATATCTGGATATCAGGATTGCTCCTGATATCCATCCTTTATGCGCTTCTCATTAAGGCTTCAGTCACATCTGCAGTCACATCTGCAGCCATATCAACAGCAATGATGTCATCCATCTTCACCTGGAACACAATAGCCAGTGCAACCAGGTTGTCGATCGTCGGCATGGCTGTCCCTCGCTGCCACTTGTAAATTGCCTGCGGTGTCGCGAACCCGAAGATATCCTGCAGATCCTTCACAGACAGCCCGGCGGCCTTTCTCAGCCTTACGATATTTTGCCCCGTTGCCACCATATCGATGGACGGGAAATTCATATTCACATATCCCTCCTGTTCCGGCACCTGGCCGGAGCAGGAAACGCTCAGTCAGATGCCTTAAAGTTATAGATCGGTTTCATTACATCAATGACATCTACGGACTCACGGATCACATCGATGATGTCTTCCAGTGATTTGTAAGCCATAGGAGCTTCATCCAGGGTGGCTGCATTCACAGAAGTCGTGTAGATGCCTTTCATGGTCTCCCGGTAGTCTTCCAGGCTCAGCTGCTCTTTTGCCGCCTTTCTGGACATGATCCTTCCGGCTCCATGGGGAGCAGAGTAATTCCACTCTGCATTCCCTTTCCCGACAGCCAGCACGCTTCCATCCCTCATATTGATCGGGATCAGCACTTTCTCCCCTGCATGGGCTGCGATTGCGCCTTTACGCAAGATCATTTCGCCAGTATCAATATAGTTATGGATGGTGTGGAAGGCTTCGCCGCCAGTCATCCCGGTGTGGTTCAAAAGGATTTCCGCCATCTTTTCGCGGTTCCTGCGGGCAAAGCGCTGGCAGACCTCCACGTCATGCAGGTAATCCTCCAGGTAAGAGCCATACAGGAAGCATAAGTCTTCCGGGATGGTATTTTCCCTTTTGGCCCAAGCAATCTTTTTCAGGGCAGATTCAATTTCCTTGCGCCTTCCCTGTTCCTTGTATGTGCGGATAATCTCATCCCTTTCCTGGAAATACGTCTCCTTGCCTTTATTCAGATCAATTGCCAGCTGCTGGTACAGTTCAGCAACCTGTTTTCCCAGGTTGCGGCTCCCGCTGTGAATGACCAGGTACTTTGTCCCGTCACGAGCCTCATCGATCTCGATGAAATGGTTTCCGCCTCCCAGCGTTCCAAGGCTGCGTTCCAGACGCTTTGTATCCTTCAAGCTTCGGTAGCAGCGTAATTCCTGCAGGTCAAAGCGTTCCTGTCTTCCCTCCCAGACATTCATCCCGGAAGGGATAAAATGCGCCGCCTCATCAATCTTTTCAAAGTTGACAGCTGACTTGCCCAGATTTACCGTGTACATCCCGCAGCCGATATCCACACCGACGATATTCGGAACCGCCTTATCCGTTACCGTCATGGTTGTCCCGATCGTGCAGCCTTTCCCGGCATGGACATCCGGCATAATACGGATCCTGCTGCCTTCCGTAAATTCATAGTCACACATGCGGCGGATCTGTTCGATTGCTTCCTCCTCAATCACGGAAGCGTAGCATATGGCTGTATTGATTCTTCCCTTTATCTCTAACATTCCAATCACATCCTTCTCATCTGTTACAGATTTGTGAGACACCGTCTCACATATTTCTGTTCCTCATGCACCTGGAGAGACTCGAACTCTCACGTCCAGTGGACAGCGGAGCTTAAATCCGCTGCGTCTGCCAATTCCGCCACAGGTGCAGTTCCTGTACAAGATGAGACTTGCGACGGCGCTTGCGCCTAGTCCTTTAGGGAACTCACACTCCTTCCGGAACCGGGGTTTGAATCCGGCGCGTCTGCCATTCCGCCACTTGCACATATCCAATACTCCGCATGGGACTCGAACCCACGACACACGGCTTATAAGGCCGCCGCTCTAACCGACTGAGCTAGCGGAGCATAAGCCGAACGAAGCAAAAAGAAAACCGCCTGCCTCATACAAGACAAGCGGTGAAAATACTCCTGTTACGGGTTGGTGGTCTGCCTGACTATCCTTCCTGCAGATCCTATATCCGAATACAGCTGATCTTCATCTGTTGCATCCTGTATGAGCGCATGAAATGTAAGCCCCGCTCGGTATACGGCGCTATATAGCGTTCACTATCAAGATGTAACAAGAACATAGCTGCTGTCATCGCTTTTCCTTTCCGGACACATTTGTCCTTTTTCTCTTACTGCCGTAACCATACCACAAATATCCGGAAATGTCAGTATACCCGTGGTATAAAAATGGGGTTTATTTCTTCCGTTCCACTGTTTCCGGCTCTTTATGCCCCATTGCGGGCTGGCCTCGCTGCATGACCAACTCCGTCTGGTATTGCTTCAGCCTTTTGAGGACAGATTCCCTGCCTTTGACAGGCAGCCTGCCGTTTTTCCGCTTCCTTCCGGTACGCTTTTTGTGAATGATCGGTTTCGGGGGCATATTGTTCATCCTGCCGTCGATCATGGAATAATTCTGTTCTTCCGCCATTTCAGCTGAACGAAGGTATTCCCCGTTCTCATAGCTTTTCTGCCAGTTCTCAAGCGGCGGACGCGAGTCTGCAGGCATTCTGGTCTGCTCAGCAGATGCAGCCTGCCTTTGCATATACTCCCGTATCTGCCGGACGACTTCCTCGGAGAAGCCTACCGCTGTATCCTGGGCAGCCTGCCGGCCTTCACTGTCAAGAACCGCATAAGCGGCATTCCTGCCGAATTCCTGGCTCTGCATCAGGAAGAACTGCCGGCCGTCGATCCACGCCTCCTCTGCCGCCAGCCAGTTTCCCGGCCTTCCCTCGATCTGATAATCTGTCGTTTCCAGGGAGAGAAGAGCAGAGGAAGACACCACATGGAAAAAGCCTGTCAGTACCACCAGCCTGTCCGGATCCACATAATACGCCGCTGTAATCCCGCCTTTCGTGACAGCCAGGACATCGCTTACCGCCAAAGGATCTCCGGCGATGCCTGCAGGCAGCCCGGTCTCAAGCTGCCTGCGAAGCTCTGTCAGTGTATAAGCGGGATCCAACTGTGAAATACAGACCTGCCGATACAGATCCGAAGTGACTTTCCGGTTCTGCTCACGCCAGGCGGGATAAGGCTGCCCCCGAAGTGAAGCCGGATAATCCGGACTGCCACGAAGCCGGTACACGGCATACTGATCCCTTCTTCCGCTCATTCATCCTCCTCCAGTTCCATCTCCGGATCTTCCCGGTAGCTGTCCAGATCCAGACCCTCAAATATTTCATCCGTCACCAGTTTCAGTTTCTCCAGTGTGCTGAAGAGCAGGTTGTACATATCCGGATCCTCTTTTACTTCCGGGAGTACTTCCTCCATAAGGGAAATGGTGCCGGTCCTCGTCGCCGGTTCAAATACCGCGATCACATAAAGTTCCTCTTCATCAAAGCTGATCTTTTTCATAGTGCCTGTTCCCCTTTCTTCCTGCGTGCGGCAGGTGCCGTTGCCTTTTCTTTTCCTTTATCCTGCAGCTTCTTCTGTGTCTCCTTCAGTTCCGCCAGCACCGATTCCTTTTTCGGGCTTTTCTCCTTTTTACTGCCGGAGCGGTCTTCCTTCCGGGACGGTTCTGCGGCCCGTTCCGGGGCTTTTTCGGGTTTCGCTTCAGCTGTCCTGTCATCGGTTCCCCGTTCCAATACAGATCCAGGGATATACGTCTTTGCTTCGGCAATGGCAGCCTGGATATCCGGATCCAGCCGGTAGTGCTCCACGCCGTTAATCACATCCTCCTGTACGCGGCCTGCCGCCACCAGGGCAAAGTCACCGGCATATTCACTGCCGTCCCTTAACGTCACGCCGATTCCCTTCCCCCTCTGTGAATCAGGCATCTCCTGATACAGTTTCAGTGCCTCGATCAGGGAGAGTCCGTCATGGTATTCCCCCATAACCGGGAATTCCATGCATTCCGCGACATAAAAGGTCAGTTTTTCTTCCGGCTGCGGCGGCTGTTTTGCCTCTCGTGGTGACTGCTGTGTTTCCTGTGGGCTCTGTCTTTCCGATCCGCTTCCATTTACCTGTAAATCGTCAGATCTATCCGCCTGCATTTTTGAAGATCGTTCCGCCTCCTGTACAGGCGCAAAGAATTCCGGCACTTCCGTATAACCGAACCGGTCCACATAATACGCCTTGTCTTCCCCGTCACGGTGGATCACCACAATGTCGCTGACACTCAGGGAATGGCCGGTATAGTCTTCCGGAAGCCTGTCCCCGTTAAAGCGGATAAAGAGGTCTTCGAGCGTCTCCTCCGGGGCAAGCTTCCCTTCATACACCTTCTGAAAATGTTCCGGGTTGATTTCCATCCCCTGCCTTTTTACATACTCCATTCCCATGAACTCATACGCGGCAGCCGGGGATCCTTCCCGGATCTGGTAAATGGTAACCCGGTCCACATCCCGTTCCTTCATCCGCTCCGCCATGAAGGCATCCACTTCATCGATGATCTCACTGGCCGTCCTGCGGATGGTATCCATACAGGCACGGAGCTGTTTTGTATCCTGGCTTCCGCTCCATCCCGCCAGATATGGGATGGAGTACCCGGACGTATCCAGATGGTAGTGACAGAGCACAGTGTAGGCGATGGATTCCGCCTCCAGCTCTTTCTGCTGCTGGCTCTTCATGACGCCCTCCGCCTTCATGGCATCGCGGTCATGGAGCCTTGCGTGGCTGACTTCATGGACAAGCGTTTTCAGGGTCTGGCTTTCGCTCATTCCCTGCTGGATGACGATTTCCTTATCCACCGTATGGTAATACCCCTTTGCACCGCCTTCGATATCGGCAAAGCGGATCGGCACCGGGGAGATTGCGGTAAGCGCATCCATGAAATCCTTGAAATTCTCCGCGTCACCGGTCAGCTCCGGAACATCCAGCTCCGGGAGCGGATCCCCCGTGGTCTGGGAGACATCAAAGACTTTTTCTACCTTATAGCGTGGGATTGTCACGATGACTTCCTCCGTCCTCGGCTTCCCGTCCGCATCCAGGACCGGCTGTCCCGTCCTGGAATCCACCACTTCCCTCTGCCGCCGATCCTTATAAGGTGCCGGGGCGATAATGGATAATCCCTTCTGTCCCCTCATGACCTGCCGGTTGAAGCGGCGTTTCCATGAAGTATAGGATGCCACCCTTGTGGCATTCGGCATCTGCATGGCGATCAGCAGGACGTTGTTGGCGCTGTAGTGATGGAACTTTGCCATCGTCTCCAGTACCTTCCGGAACTGGACATCTGTCGCCATGTATTCCTTCACACCTGCTTCCAGCTGGTCGGTGATCTCCTTCAGCCTGTCTTTCCGGTCCGGATACGGCTGGCCGTCTTTTGCGCCTGCGGCCTTTTCCGGATCAAATGATTCCGGGCTGTAAGGGCTTTCCTTCGGGCTCGCATAATCTCTTTCTGCCATACTGCTTCTTTCCTCCTTCTTTTCGTATTCCCCGACACGGAGGATTTCCTCCGCCGTCATGGTGATATTCTCTTCGTCAAAATCTACGGTTTTCTGTTCGCGCATACTAAAGTAAATCCCGTTGCTGCCGCCCACGATGATATGATCCGCACAGGGTATCCCCAGAAGCTTCCCGGCCTCAATCACCCTCCGGGTTGTCAGGATATCAAGGCCGGATGGCGTCACATCCCCGCTCGGATGGTTGTGGAGCAGGATAAAGGAGCCGGCATTGGAAAGGATCCCTGTCTTCAGGATGTTCGGGATCGGGGCGATCGATGTTGCCAGGTCGCCGATGCTCACCACATGGAAATTGATGGGCTGCATCCTGTTGTTCAGGTTGACCACGCAGAGCACCTCCCGGTCGTATCCGGCCATTTCCCTGCGCATCAGGTCCAGGGCATCCCCGGCAGTAGATACCGGATGCTCTGAATACAGCCCTTTCCCCTCCTGCAGGCGAACACGGACTTCCTTCAGCTTATACGTTCCGTTCTCCGGAAATGTCGTGATCTCCGCCATCTTCCTCATCCTCCCCAAACCGGATCCTTAAGATCTCATCCTCCGGCATGTCCCGGATATACTCTTTCAGCTGCTCCGGCGTCATGATTTCTTCCATCGGTTATTCCCCCTTCTTTCGGCCCTTCCCGCCGAAATGCTTCGGGAAATCGAGGCTGAACATGGCACGGCCGTCCTTCCATTCCATCAAGAGATCCGCAGTGAAAAGGGCGTCTTTCTTCACGGAATACAGGTCCTTCACACGGGTTCGTCCCTTTGAAAGCAGGTCTTTTGCCATACCCTTATCCAGCTTCTTCTGCATCTTTTCCAGGTAGCGGTTTTCCTTCCAGAGGACAAACCGGCATTCCCGATTGGAACAGTA
>JBGUOI010000058.1:0-5990 GCA_045118075.1 Porcincola sp.
GTAGAGAACATGCTGATGTTTTTCGTAATTGAGCCATACTCTGTGCGAAGCATTCGAATCTCACAATTCTTATTCGAATAATATTGATAAAGCCTTTTCAGAATATCGTGCCGTTCCTGCTTTGAAAACGGATCATAAAATATTTCCGGTACTTCATCGACCCGGCCTGTTTCCAGGAAACGTTCCACACCGTCTTTTATAAAATAACATGTAAGCTGGATAGCAGGATCGTTCAGCGCACTGAGGTATTCTTCCAGTGCCGGATAGAACGGACTTTCCCGCAGCTCTTTATGGAGCCTTCGGGTGATCATGTCCATGTCCAGGAAACGCAGGAAGCAAGGCTGTTCTGCAATGTCAAACGCCAGGCAGTCATGCAGACTGTCCAGATGCGGCCGGTAAAAATCAAGTATTCCCCTCGGATCCGGAACTTTTTCAGCCATAGGAATACATTTTGCAAAAAGCTCCCGGAACTTCTCCCGATAGAATTCTGTTATCGTATTGTCACTGACCAGAAGTCCTTCTTTACAGTTCTTGGAAAACAAAAGCACCCGCTTCTCAGTCACAAGTACGCATGGCAGGATATTCATGGAAGAAAAAACATCGTTGATGGAATAATAACAATATACGGGCTGGTAATTTACGGATGACAAAGATGGCAGCATACGGTTCAGGTATTCCAGATTTACCAGGCCATTCCTGTTCCTCTTGGAATTCTCCAGGCAGAGAATATGACGGATCGAACAATCCGGGTTGCGTGTGATGATCGTGGAAAACAGGTTCATCGGGAAATCCAGGTCGGGCTGGGCCAAAAGAAGAACTTCCGATTTTTCACCGCGCGTTTCCTCGAGCAGAAGCAGCATCATCGCTTCTGTCAGCTCAGAAACCCCAAATAACCGGCGTAACGCCGGAATCTTCTGCTCTGTATCTGTATCCTCGTAATTGGGGAAAGCTGCAGGAATGCCCGCCTCCTCTGAAGACGCAGACAGATCAAATATTTCAGGCCTTTGCAGCACTTCATTCAGATTGCTCAGGAACCTGTGTACATACATTCTTCGTTCATAAAGATCGATACCGATCCGGTCTACCTTCCATGCATCCAGAAGGGTATGGGTATCTTCCGGGGACAGCATCATTACTTCGCAGATCTGCTGGATTTTTTCCTGATCCGCCGGCTGACGGGTTCCGCTGATATAGTGCGGCACGTCTGTGCGATGGACTCTGATCATTTTCGATAGGGTTACAGCAGTGATACCTTTTTCTTCCATCAATGATTTCAGAATTGATCCAAACCGTGTCCTGGTTTTTTCCATCAATATACCTCATTTCTAATTGCAAATCATGGATCAATACAATTATACCTGTTTTCGAAATTTGTGTATCACATACCGGGACCAGAATTGAAAGTTTTCTTTTGCCACAATGATTGCCACAATATAATAAAAGAACCGGTCTCCCGGTTCTTCCCAAAATCAGAGTTCGCGTTGTTCTTACGTACTAAAACTTCCCACACCGAAAAGGTGAGTAGAACCTTGATAATTCAATAATGTAGGCAATTTAAAAGGCATAGACCCTGTGCCTTTGGTATAATTGAATTGACGAGAAACAAATACACCACAGGAGGTTTCTATGCCCAATTCAATTCTACCACAGGATCAGGACGGACGGGATCTTTTTAACGCAATTTCTTCTTTTTTCTGCACTTTCGGCATCGGAAATCTTCTCCGTAAGTGTAATGCTCAAAAGGAGAAGGGGATCCCGATACTCGACATCTTCAAGTATAAGCTCTGCAACGTCTTCTCCGACCGCAGTATGTACATGCAGCAAAAGACTGGTTCTTTCAGGGAGTCATTCTCTAAGAATACTTTCTATCGCTTTCTGAAAAGTCCAAAGACAAACTGGCTGCGGTTTACAACGCTCCTGTCAAAGAAAGTGGCCGATAAAATCGAGCCTCTCACTGATGATGAGCGGGTTAACGCTTTCGTTGTTGACGACAGCCTTTTTGAAAGAACAAGCTGTAAGAAAACGGAACTCGGCTCCCGTGTCTTTGATCATACTTCCATGAAATACCGTAAAGGATACCGCCTGATGACACTCGGATGGACAGACAGGAATACGTTTCTTCCGGTAAACAGCTGCCTTCTGGCTTCCTCAAAAGAGAACAATCTCATCGGTCCTGTTGAGCAATTCGATGGCCGGTCTCTTGCCGCAAAACGCAGGAAGCTCGCACAGACGAAGGGTACAGATGTTATGATCGAACTCTTAAGAAGTGCTCTGTCTGCATGACACACTGCTGATTATGTTCTGTTTGATACGTGGTTCTCCAGTCCGGCGCAGCTGATTGCAGTAAAAAATCTTGGCCTGGACGCTATTGCCATGATTACTTTCCTTTTATTTATTTGGGTGTGAAGCCTATTGATGTAAATTCGATTCTATCATCCCCTGCTGAAAAATAAGCTGAAAGTCCAGTATTTATCGGGCTTTCAGCTTTTTTGATTCTGTGTAATTGCAAAAGTCATCACGTGACAGACAATACCTCCACTCCATCGCCTGCCGCCGCAGTCTCATATTCCGCATCCTGAAGATACGCCGCGTGCATTTCCTGTATATCCGGTTCATCTTCAAAAAGGATTTCCTTCCACTGCTTTTCTTATAATCCATTTTGGATTGCAAACGTATGAATCTGTAAAGTAAACGTTTACTCACTCTAAAAAACACAGGCGTGACAGGGGACGGTTCTCTGTCACGCTTTCACGCTTGCCGTTCCGGTATATTTATGGTATGATATCGGCATATTTGTGAACTCCGATTTTGTTCCGTATTTATAAGAAAGGATGCCTGACATGACGATCGAAGAAATGAAATCCCGAAAAAAAGAGCTGGGCTATTCAAATGAAACAATTGCCCAACTCTCGGGAGTCCCCTTCAGTACTGTTCAGAAGATTTTTTCCGGAATAACGAATTCTCCGCGCCAGAAAACCATTGAGGCGCTTGAGAAAGTATTGCGTCCGGCATCCGCATCCGGTGCCTATGTGGTTGAAAAAAAGACGTCCTCTCAATCACTTCTTCGTGAAACCGCCGTTCCTTATCGCGCCGGAAGACAGGGAGAATACACTCTGGAAGATTATTATGCGCTTCCGGAGGATCATCGGGCAGAACTGATCGATGGCGAGATTTTTGATATGTCCGCACCAACCGCTCTTCATCAGATGATTCTGGGCGAGCTGTATCTGCACTTCAGAAAATGTGCAGATGAACATTGTCCCTCATGCAGGGTTTTTCTTTCTCCCTGCGATGTAAGGCTGGATGATGATAATAGAACCATGGTGCAGCCGGATCTGTTTGTGCTTTGCAGCGATTTTGATTTTGTTAAAAACCGTTCCTTTAACGGTGCCCCGGATCTTACGGTCGAAATATTGTCTGAAGCGACAAAGTCCAAAGATCTGCTTATAAAAACCTACAAATATAAGAAGGCAGGTGTAAAGGAATACTGGATCATCGATCCCGAACGGCTGGAAATACTGGCTTATGACTTTGAGGGCAATCACCTGGATAAGTATACCTTTAACGATCAGGTTCCCATTCGAATTTCAAAGGGACGCTGTAAGATCGACTTTACCCATATCCGCAGAAGCCTGGGGCTGTAGAAATACTGGATTTTTGAGGATGCGCGAGTCTTCTCCTTCGATCCTGCTCAGCAGAAGGTCAACTGATTCGCGGGCAAGTGATACCGTGTCCTGATGAATGCTGCTGATCGATGGCCGGTATGTGATGGCCAACATTGAATCATCATATCCTGTCAGCTTTACCTGTTCCGGAATCCGTATGCCTTTATCAAGCAATGCTTGAATCGCTCCGACAGCGATCACATCAATGATCCTCAGATGAGTAAGCTGTACTCTTATGTGGCAGCATCCATCCAGACCATCAAATAATGATATAGAGACAGGGGCTGTGAAAAAAGCATAGTCTGAAAAGCAAAGAAAAAGGATCGCTAAGTGCAGCGGTCCTTTTTCTTTGCTTATATCTCATTCACCCAATCCTCCCTTGTGATCACCGACACATGCGTTGTTCCGTTTTTTTCATCCGGATATTCGCAGGCAAAACGCATGCCGATGGATTCTGCCGTTCTATAGGAAGGTATATTGGTGTATTTGCAATAGGAATACAATGCCGGATAATCGGTATTCCGGAAAGCCCAGTCACGGACGGCCATAGCGGCCTCTTTGGCATAGCCCTTCCGCTGGCAGTCGCGGCGGATATGATAGCCGATTTCGGGCAGCAATTCTCCGTTGATATTCTGCAGCGTCAGCCCGCAGTCGCCGATCATCTCGCCGGTATCCTTCAGGCAGAGGGCCCACAGCCCGAAACCGTCCTTCCGCTAGCGGTTCATGTTTCTCTCGATCCAATCCCTGACATGCTGTCCGTCGAAGGTGTAAGGATAATGCCACATGGTTTCAGGATCGCCGAGCACCTGAAACAGTGCCTGATGATCATCCGGCTTCATTTCCCTCAGCAGCAGCCTTTCTGTTTCCAAAATCATATGTCGTCATCCCTTTCTCACCGCCGGCAGCCCGTCAGCTCTCTTCCAAAATCCGTAAGCCTTCCCGAAAGTCCTGCCCCAAAATCTCCTGAGTCTTGGAAAAATCATATTTTTCATGGAGACGGTCATGCACCTTCAAAAACTCTTTCTTCCCGTACTTTCTGATGTACATGGCCTGGGCTTTGGCAGCGTTCGCGCCATCGTTGGAGGTAATATAAAAACCCTTTTCGCAGGTTTCCAGCAAGCCGCATTCATAGCAGCCATCAATGCCTTTTTCCTGACAACAGGCTGCGTTGAGGCATTTCCCATCCGGTGAAACCGCGGCGAAAGAACAGGTATTATACGCCGTCCTGCAAGATCCGCACCATTCGCTCAGAAAGCAGTGATTGCAGGAAAACCCGCAATAGGCGATGGGATCCACGCCTTTTCGCGCCAGCTTGCAAAGCCTGTTCTTGATGCGCTGCATCGCTTCGATGTGCATGATCCAATGTCGGCTGAACGGCATCCGAATGAGTCCCTGCACATCCTTCCCGCACCAGTATTCGATCAGCCAGACAGCGTTTTCGTCATCGCTGACACAGCCGGTGCGCCGCAGCTTTTCGATCATGTCCTCCCCGAATTTGCGTTTCAGATCGGGATACTCCAGGCTTGTCAATATCCGATCCGTAGAATTCATCACTTCCTGCGCGTACCGGTACAGTGCCCGGATATCCAGCTGTTTGGAAAAATCTACGATCCCATCCCCGGCAAGTTCGTTGCCGGTGGTGATGATCGGGGAATGAATGGCAGATAAGAAATCCCGGTCAAACAGCACCTGCTGATCCTCCGCGATCATCTCATGGGCCACAATATCCTCGATGCGGAAAATGTGCCAGATAGAATAGGCCAGCGTCTTGCTGTGATACCCTTTCGCCCCGGCGAACGGCATCCGGTAAAACGACTCCTCCGGGAAAGTGCTCACGATCTGCGTGATCTGCTCAAACAGGTTTTTTCTCAAAGCCAGCAGCTTTTCTATGCCGTCCTTGAATGTGGCTTTCTTCGCGATCAGAGTCTGCATTTCTTTGTTCATCTCAGACCAGTTCTTATCCATATTCCGCTCCTTAGTGCATATCACGGCTTTTTCCCGCATCATACATCGTATGCTTCTTTTCTTATTCTAAACTGTAATCATTCCCTCCGGCAACCCGTTTCTCATTTCACAGAACGTTCACAATAATTTGCATGGATACCGGAAAGAAACGCCGTATAAATTATTGCAAAGCACAAAACAAGAAAAAAAACAAAACACAACAACAGATAAAAAACAAAAAAAATATTTACACCAAAAAAGAAAAGGAGAATAAAAAAATGACAAATACAGAATGTGACATACTCCCACCACTTTGCTTCGCTTAGAAGTGGGGGCTTCTTGTTCGACAGCCCTGTCGGGCTGAGCTTTCGCAAGCTATCC
>JBGUOI010000059.1:0-32189 GCA_045118075.1 Porcincola sp.
GCCTCCGAAAAACTTTTCTTTTCTGCAGCCATGCAGAAAGCTTCCATCTGTTTGATTTCCATAATCGTTTGATCCTTTCCCCGCTGCGCTGAAAGCAGCGGGGTCTTGCATTTAAATATTCAATCGTTCTTAAGCGGCACCTGCTCCAGCACCTGCTCTAGTGCCCGGATACAGGTTCCGATCTCATCATCCGTGTTGAAGAATCCGGGAGAGAAGCGGATCGTTCCTTCCGGAAACGTACCGAGCGTCCGGTGAGCAGAAGGAGCGCAGTGAAGTCCTACCCTCGTCTGGATACCGGCCTGTTCATCGAGCAGGGCGCTGACCAGGGCGATGTCGCGGTCCGGCGTTTGAATGGAGAGCACCGGCATGGGCTTTTGAGCGCCTTCTCCGGGGCATCCGATGATTTTGACACCTTTGATCGTCTCAAATCCTTCCCTGAGTTTTCGGAAAAGGGCATATTCATGGTCAAAGATCGTCTCGCATCCCGTCTCCATGATCCATTTCAGGGCTGCGTTAAGTCCGTAGATTCCCGGCAGGTTCAGGGTGCCGGCTTCCAACCGGTCCGGGAGGACTTTCGGAATCAGCTCCGTGTGGGAGAAAGAGCCCGTCCCGCCGCTGATCAGGGGGTCCATCAAAAGCGCAAGGTCTTTCGGGATGATGAAGCCGCCGATTCCCTGCGGTCCCAGCAGGCCTTTGTGGCCGGTAAAAGCCAGGCAGTCGATATGAAGCGCTTTCATATCGATCGGGCACCGGCCGGCGCTCTGGGCAGTGTCGACGACAAATAAAAGGGAGTGCTCTCGGCAGAAACGGCCAAAAGCCTCCAGCGGCATCACCGCGCCGTTTACGTTTGAGGCATGAAGGCAGACCAGCATCCTGGTCTGCGGCTTTATAAGGCCGGGCAGGGACTGAAGATCCGGGCGGCCGCTTTGGTCACAGGGGATCCGGTCAAAGGTGATGCCTTTGGAGGAGAGCTGCACAAGCGGCCGCATTACGGCATTATGTTCCATGGAAGTGACCAGCACATGGTCGCCGGGCATTAAAAGACCTTTGAGAATCCAGTTAAGCGAAGCTGTTATATTCGGCGTGAAGATAACGCCGGCGGGGTCGTCCCAGCCAAAGAGCGAGCACAGAAGCTCCCTGGTCTCAAGGACCGTATCCTCCGCCTCGTAGGCGCTGGCATAGGAACTGCGGCTGACGTTGCTGCCGATATTGGTCATATATTCCATGACGGCCCCTGCCACACACGGAGGTTTCGGGAAGGAAGTGGCGGCCTGGTCGAAGCAGATGCGTCTGCCTGCAGATAATGTTTTTTCCATGAGAAACACCTGTTTGATAGAAATTATCTATAGAAAGTATAGAAATAACTAATAATAAAATGAAAGGACATGCAAAGCCATGATATAATAAGGATGCATGCATATCCTGCATTCAAAGTATATCAACTGGCTTGGGGGCATTTCTTGTACATATTTGCAGATATGCACAAAAACTCTGAAGGGAGAGAAAAGTAATCATGAAAAAGGAAACGATCTCGATCCTGCTGGCGGGACTCATTATCGGAGCCATCGCCGTCTGCCTGGCAGCTTTCGGAAATCCCGCGAACATGGGGTTCTGCATCGCGTGCTTCTTAAGAGACACAGCCGGTGCACTGGGACTGCACCGGGCAGCGCCGGTCCAGTATATCCGCCCGGAGATCATCGGCCTGGTGCTTGGTTCCCTGATCCTGGCACTGGCAAGAGGAGAGTTCAGCCCCAAGGGCGGTTCCTCTCCGATGACCAGATTTATCCTCGGCTTCTTTGTGATGGTCGGGTGCCTGATGTTTTTAGGATGCCCGTTCAGGATGGTCATCCGTCTCGGCGGCGGCGACTGGAACGCTCTGCTGGGCTTCGCGGGATTTTTCTGCGGCATCCTCTGCGGTGTGTTTTTCCTGGGAAAAGGATATTCACTGAAGCGCAGTTATAAGCAGACAGCAGTGGAAGGAATCACCTTCCCGGCTTTCCAGGTAGTCTTCCTGATCCTGCTGATCGCAGCGCCTGCCTTTATTTTCTTTACGGAAGCGGACGGCGGACCCGGCGCAAAGCATGCGGCGCTGCTGATCTCCCTGGCGGCAGGACTCATCGTGGGTGCCCTGGCACAGCTGACAAGGCTTTGCATGGTCGGCGGGCTGCGTGACCTTATTCTTTTCAGGGAAACAAGACTGCTTCTCGGTTTCGCGGCTATCCTGGTGGCCGTACTTGTTGGCAACCTGATCACCGGCTCCTTCCATCCCGGATTTGCCGGCCAGCCGGTGGCTCATGTGGACGGACTTTGGAACTTCCTGGGCATGCTGCTTGCCGGATACGGCTGCTGCCTGCTTGGCGGATGCCCGCTCAGACAGCTCATCCTTTCGGGTGAAGGCAATACAGACTCGGCGGTGACCGTGATCGGCATGATGATCGGCGCAGCCTTCTGCCACAACTTCGGTCTGGCCTCCTCCGGGGAAGGCCCGACTGCCAACGGAAAGATCGCTGTGATCATCGGCATCGTGGTGGTGAGCGTGATCGCATGCTGGAACACATTCGGAAAGAAGGAAACGCGCGCGTAACGCGCACGAGTAAGGAACGCGCGCGCACCGCGGAGCGAAGCTCTCGCGCACCGCGCACGAGATGGAGGTATAATATGATCGATGCAAGAGGACGTTCCTGCCCGGAACCGGTCGTTATGATTCGCGACGCCATGAAATCGGGACAGAAGGAATACGAGATGGTCGTTGACGCACAGGTATGCGTGGAGAACGTGACCCGGTTTGCGGAGCATGCCGGTTATAAGGTAAGCGTTGCGGAAAAAGACGGCGAGTTCGTCATGAAGATCAGAAAATGATTAACTATATCGCTACGTTTTATACCCACTTCGGGGCAGTGAGTTTTCGCAGGAGGATGGCCTCTCAAGCGCAGGATGTCAGGATGATGCCTGTGCCCAGGGCGCTCAGCTCCTCCTGCGGGACCTGCGTCAGCTTCAACCTTCCTTCGGAAAAAAAGCTGAGCGGGGAACTGACGGAAAACGATTTTCCGGCGCAGGGGAGCGCTGACCTTGAAGCGGTCTATGAAGTGAAACAGGAGGGCTATGCCCTCCTTTATGAGTCAAAGGAGCCATCATGAGCGGTGTAAATAAGGATATCCGGCTGACAAAACTTGCCAGCTGTGCCGGCTGCGGCGCCAAGGTCGGCGCCGGCGTCCTGGCCAAACTGCTGGGAGGACTGCCGGTCCGGAAGGATGAGAACCTGCTGGTGGGTTTCGATACCAGTGACGATGCCAGTGTGTACAGAATCGATGATAATACAGCCATCATCAACACGCTGGATTTTTTCCCGCCTATAGCCGATGATCCGTTCCTGTTCGGGCAGATCGCCGCGGCAAACGCCCTGAGCGATGTCTATGCCATGGGCGGAAGACCGGTGGTGGCACTCAATATCATGACCGTCACGAAGCAGATGACCGATGAGATGATCCATGAGATCCTGCGCGGCGGCTACGATAAAGTTTACGAAGCAGGCGCTGTTATCGCCGGTGGACACACGATCGAGGATACCGAACCAAAGTACGGGCTGGCGGTGACGGGACTGGCCAGGCCGGATGCCATTCTGCGCAACTGTTCAGCCAGGCCCGGGGATGTACTGATTCTGACCAAGCCGCTTGGGGTGGGCATCCTGACTACGGCCATGAAAGCCGACATGATCGATCAGGAGACGGCAGACCGTGTCTATGCGCAGATGACCACACTCAATAAGGAAGCTGCCCGGATCATGGCGGGATATGAAGTCCATTCCTGCACGGACGTGACCGGATTCTCGCTGATGGGGCACAGCCTCGAGATGGCACAGGGAAGCGGTACGGCCATTCACCTTGTCTCCGGACAGATCAAGTACCATCCGGAAGCCTATGAGATGGCCGAGATGGGATTCGTCCCGGCCGGAGCCTACCGAAACCGGTCATTTGCGGAGCCTTCCCTGTCTATGGCGGACACCGTCACCAGGGCGATGGCTGATATCCTGTTCGATCCGCAGACCAGCGGAGGACTGCTGATCAGTGTTGACTCAAAGGATGCGGCTGCACTGTACAGGGAACTGAGCGAAAGCATGGACGGCGTCAGTGAGGCGGGGTATGTGACGGAGGCAGGAAAAGACAGCGGAATCTGCCTTTATTGTGAGTAGAAGGAGCGGCGAACAGCACGAAAAAGGATTGATGATCTTTTTCCAAAAGACTATAATTTTATTGTAAGCTTTTGATGGGAGATGTCATCATGAAAAAGGGACTGATCGCGGCCGCTTCGCCGCTAAATCTTCTGCGCCGGAACCTGAAGAGCCTGATCGGGTTTGAACTGGTCTACCGTCTGTTGACGATTCTTGTGTTTTTTCCGCTGCTGACATGGATGCAGCGTCTTTTTCTTGTAGCCAACCGCAGCAGCAACATCGCTGCGTACAATGTAAAGCAGCTTTATCGGAATCCGTTTGCCTGGCTGATCATGCTGGTGATGATGACGCTGCTTACCGTTTTTGCGCTCTTTGAGCGCTTTGCACTGGTCGATGCGCTTCACGCTTCAAAAGTGGGGCGCAGGCTCAGCGTCAGGGAGATCTTTTCCACCGGTTTTGACCTGTGTGTGGACAGATTCCGCCTGCGCAATATCGGACTGATCCCGTACACGATCGGGGTCCTTCATTTCGGGACACTCTATGACACGTCCAGTATCACTTCTTTTATCTCGATTCCCGGATATATCCTGGAAGGATTTGAGAAACGTCCCTGGCAGAAATATACCTACTATTTTGTGATCGCAGTCATGGTCTATCTGTTCCTGCGCCTGATCTATTCCATCCCGGTGATGATGGAGCATGACGATGTGAATTTCTTTTCCGCGATGATCAAGAGCTGGAAGATGACAAAGGGATTCTATATCTTCCGTGTACTGGTGCAGTGCGTCGTTTGGGTGCTCATCGGTCAGCTCGTCTATCTGGGGATCTCGTTCCTCGTGATCCTGGCCTGGTACCTTCTTTCTCTCTGGCTGCAGCCTGGTGCTACGGCGCCGATCGTCAGCTTCTTTAAATCGAATTTCGTTCCCGTATACGCCGTGTGCTATGTCTTCTTCCTGTGGACGATCGGGCCGATCCTGCTGGCCGGGTTCCAGGGCGGGTACTACCGCCGTAAGCTCCAGATGGAAGAGCCGGTGCTTGCCTATACGGAAGAGGCGCATTACCTCCGGAAACATCCGTTCCTTAAAGCGGCAACGATCCTTATCATCGCCGTGATCATTTTCTTTGCCGGTCCCCGTCGTTTTGCCCAGGTCAAATGGATGATGAAAACGGACTACGGTGTTCCGCTGATCATGGCGCACAGAGGTTATTCGGCAGCAGCGCCCGAGAATACTATGCCCGCTTTCCAGAAAGCGATCGATGAGGAATTTACCGCTGCCGAGCTGGATGTCCAGATGACGAAGGACGGGGTGATCGTCCTTTTGCACGATAAGAACCTCAAACGCACGACGGGTGTAAATAAGAACATCTGGGATGTCACCTACGATGAGATCAAAAATCTTGACTGCGGCAAATCTTTCTCGAAAGAGTTTGCCGGCACCACCATTCCGACGCTCGACGAGGTGCTTAAGCTTTGCAAAGGAAATCTGTGGCTGAATATAGAGATCAAGCGAACCGGCCATGATGACGGTATCGTTGAGAAGGTGACCGAACTTATCCTGGCGAACGACTTTATCGATCAGTGCGATATCACCTCCCAGGACTATGAGACGATCCGTCAGGTGAAGGAACTCAATCCCGATATCCTGACCGCCTATACCTCGGTGATCGGCATGGGCGATATCCAGAACCTGGAGGCAGCGGACATCATCAGTATCCAGGAGACATTCGCCAACTACGAAAATGTTTCGAAGCTGCACCGGGCCGGTAAACGTGTCTTTGTCTGGACCGTGAATGAGGAGTCTACGATGGAGAGACTGGTGTCTCTGAATGTAGACGCCATCCTCACCAACCACCCCGCCAGGTGCAAGGAAGTCATCAACCGATACTCATCGAAGGTGACCAACATTTTCCGGAGGATCAAGAATATTCTCGAATACATTTAAATTGGCTTTCCAAAACCCGGAAAACATATTACAATAAAATTCTGACGTAAAAATTCCGGTGCTGACCGTAAAACAGTGAGGGTGACAGGTTGAAGCATTCATTGAATAAAATGGCCGTTTCGGGCATTCTGATCATAGCGCTCGGCGCATTCAGCATAAATACGGGGGCCTCATCGCTGGCCGGACTGGGCGCGGACGAAGTCAGCGAACGCGCACTCGAATCGATCGAGACTGAGACGGAAGTCCAGAAAGAGCCGGCGCCTTTCTCAGTGAAGATCCGTTTTGACAAAGAGTTCAGGACGCTGACCGAAAAGGATACGAAGGAGTGGCGCTCGATCGGGACGGATAATGTCTACTATTGGGATTACGACCGCGTATATGCCTATTTTTATACCTTAAGACGAGAGTTTGACACTCCTTCCGGGGAAGTGCGCTTTACCACACACGACGGCCGTCATCTGCTGTTCCATAACCAGAAAAACTGCGGATGGCAGATGAACGTGGACATGTCGGTGGACTATTTTGTCCAGCAGGTCGATCTTGGAGAGAAAGTGGTCGATCCCGTCTGGAACAGCGGATGCGTCTACTCTTCGGAAAATGATGTCGGGACCAAGTATGTGGAGATCGATATCCCCAGGCAGAAGCTGTATCTGTATGAGGATGACCTGATGGTCTATGACTGCGACTGCGTGACGGGGACGAAGGGCTACACCGAGACGACGCCCGGTGTCTTCCAGGTCATCTACAAAGCTTCCCCTTCCACCCTCAAGGATAAGGATCCGAGCGGATACGAGTACTCCCAGGATGTTGAATACTGGATCTGCTTCAACGGGTCCCAGGGCATGCACGATGCGCTCTGGCGCAGCGAGTACGGCGGTGATATCTATACCTGGTGGGGTTCGCACGGCTGCGTCAACCTTTCGCTCGCTTCCGCGGAGCGGATCTATAATGAAGTTTATACCTATTATCCCGTCGTCGTTTATGATGAGACCATCGAGGAGATATATGTCGAAGAGGAGACAGAGGAATCGCTGATGGAGACGGAGACGGAGCGCGGCCGCGGTGCCGGATTACTGCTGGGCTGATCAAAGAAGGAGGTTCTCATGAATACGCAGAAGTGGACGAGGTTTTTCTACCAGCCCGGCATCGGCCTGGGGGAGAACGGAAGCAGGCTGACCCAGAGCAGAGAACACATCGATATCTCCAGGCAGGCTGCATGCGAAGGCATGGTCCTCCTGAAAAACGACCGTGATATCCTGCCCGTCGCGGAAGGGACACGGCTTGCCCTTTTCGGAAAGGGCACGTTTGACTATGTCAAAGGCGGCGGCGGATCGGGCGATGTCGGTACAAAATATATCACCAACCTGTACGAAGGCATGAAGCAGATGACCGGCCATGTGACGGTCTATGAACCGCTGGCGGATTTCTACAGGGAGGATGTAAACAGACAGTATTCAGAAGGCGCAGCGCCGGGCATGACGGCTGAACCGGCCATCCCGGAGGAGCTGCTTGGCAAAGCAGCTGCTTTTGCTGATCTGGCGGTGATCTCCATCTGCCGGTTTTCCGGAGAAGGATGGGACCGCAAGAGCAGTTTCGACGAGCAGCTGAGCGAAGGCGGCGAGGAGGCGGATGCCTTTACCAGCCGTTCAAATGAGCTTTTCCCGCGCGGTGACTTTTACCTGACTGACGCAGAACAGGAGATGGTGGAAAAGGTCTGTTCTCACTTTGATAAAGTGGCCGTGGTCCTGAATGTGGGCGGTATGATCGATACGTCATGGTTTGCGGATGATGACAGGATCGGCGCGGTCCTGATGGGCTGGCAGGCAGGCATGGAAGGCGGACTGGCCGAGGCAGAGCTGCTCTGCGGACTGGCGGTTCCCTCCGGTAAACTCTCCGATACCTTTGCCGCGAGGCTTGAGGACTATCCCAGCGCGGACACTTTCCATGAATCGGAGGATTATGTCTGCTACTATGAGGATATCTATGTAGGATACCGCTATTTTGAGACCATTCCCGGAGCGGCGGAAAAAGTCGTCTATCCCTTCGGGTACGGGCTGTCCTATACCACTTTTGAAGTTCTGGATCCCGCCGCGGAATGCAAAGAGGACCGGATCGTCGTTACCTGCGATGTGAGAAATACCGGATCGTACGCCGGAAAAGAAGTCGTACAGGTCTATTACAGCGCACCGGACGGGAAGCTTGGCAAACCGGCCAGGGAACTTGCCGGTTTTAAAAAGACCCGTCTTCTTCAGCCCGGGGAGATGCAGCATGTCATTATCTCTTTCCCGGTCAGCGATATGGCTTCCTATGATGACCTGGGAAAGGTGGCGGCTTCTTCTTACGTGCTGGAAAAGGGAACTTATTCCTTCCATGTCGGCACGAGCGTGCGCGATACCGTCTGCACGGCGTTTGCGCTGACCCTGGAGAAGGATGAGACCGTATGCACCCTGGAAAGGCGCATGGCTCCTTCCATGCTTCCGAAGAGGCTCAGAAGCGACGGCACTTTCGAGGAGCTGCCGATGGGGACCGATCCGCGCACGATCAGCAATAACGGCCTGACACCGATGACGGAGGATGAGCTGTGGGCAGCCGCGCCGGCCGTGAGGCCTGCACCGCCCGTGAAACTGTTTGAGCGCGAAGATAAGGGCATCCGGCTTTCGGATGTGGCGGAAGGGAAGATCTCCCTTGACGAGTTCATGAAGGAACTCACCGATGAGGACCTGGCCTGGCTTCTGGGCGGACAGCCCAATATCGGACCGGCCAATACATTCGGATTCGGAAATAACCTCAGGCTCGGCATCCCGCCCGTGATGACGGCGGACGGCCCTGCAGGACTCAGGTTCCAGCCGTGGACCGGGGTCACCACCACCGCCTTCCCGTGCGCAACGCTGCTGGCCTGCACCTGGGATCCGGAAACCGTTTATAAGGTAGGAAGAGCCGGTGCGGAGGAAGTAAAGGAAAACAATGTGGGCGTCTGGCTGACACCGGCCATCAACATCCACCGCAATCCGCTCTGCGGCAGAAACTTCGAATATTATTCCGAGGATCCGTTCCTGGCAGGATCGCTTGCCGGAGCAATGGTCCGCGGTATCCAGAGCATGCATATCGCGGCGAGCGTGAAGCATTTCGCTCTGAACAACAAAGAGACGAACCGCAAGGAGAGCGACTCGCGCGCATCCGAGAGGGCCATCCGCGAGATCTACTTAAAGGCATTTGAGAAGATCGTGAAAGAGGCGGATCCGTGGACCATCATGTCCTCCTACAACCTGATCAACGGGCACAGGGCTTCCGAGAATGAGGACCTGCTGACCCATATCCTGAGGGGAGAGTGGGGCTTTAAGGGAATGGTCACCACAGACTGGTGGACCAACGGAGAACAGTATGTAGAGTGCGCAGCCGGAAACGACATGAAAATGGGATGCGGCTATCCCGAAAGAGTGATGGAAGCGCTTGAAAAAGGGCTGATCACACGCGATGTGCTGGAGACGGCGGCAAAGAGGATACTGGGAATGATTTTAAAGCTGGACTAATGACAGTCCTTAGAATAGACAGAAAAACAACATAAGGCAAATTCAAAGATCTTCGGCTATTTGCCGCTTTTGAAAACGCTGCGCCACCTATAGCATGCATTCTTCGCAAACTCGTGCACTGAAGTGCACTCAGACAAAGCTCCGAATGCATGCGCTCTGCTCGCGTTTTCTGCAGCGGCGGCATAAGCTGAAGATCTTTTTGAATTTGCCTTATGTTATTAATTCTCTTGAAATACAAGGGCTGTCTCCTGTCACCAAATAAAAAAAGATGTCCTGACTAGACATCCTTTTTTGATGGGCGCAGCGGGGCTCGAACCCGCGACCTCCCGCGTGTGAGGCGGACGCTCTCCCGGCTGAGCTATACTCCCATGCCATCCGGCTGTTTTCCGGCTGCTCAGACATTATAGCGCATATTCCTTAAAATGTGAAGTTCTTTTTTTAAACTGTCCTGAAAGCAGGTGTGAGCATCTACTTTTCAGGAAAGGAAGAAATTCTTCGTCGCCTAAAACTGTCTGAAAGCAAGTGTGGGCGTCTACTTTTCGGGAACAGGAGAAATCCTTCGCCGCTTAAAGCTGTCTGAAAGCAAGTGTGGGCGTCTACTTCTCGGGAACAGGAGAAATCCTTCGCCGCTTAAAAATGTCCGAAAACAGAATCAGGCATCTACTTTTAGAAAAAAGCGAAAACTCTTCGCCGCCTGTAGCTGTACGAAAGCAGGGACGGGCATCTACTTTTAGAAAAAAGCGAAAATTCTTCGCCGCCTGTAGTTGTCAGAAAGCAGAGACAGGCATCTACTTTTCAGGAAAGGAAGAAATCCTTCGCCGCCTGAAGAGTAAAATGTTGACACGCTGCCTGAAGAGTAAAATGTTGACACGTCGTCTGAAGCGGAATATGCGGACCATCTGGAAAAGATGCCGCATCTATGGTAGGATGTAACGAGAAACCGGACTTTTGGTCCGATGTAAGGAGAGTTGTTATGCAGAGAGAAAAACTGGGAAGCAGACTTGGATTTATTTTGCTGAGCGCCGGCTGTGCGATCGGTATCGGAAATGTATGGAAGTTCCCGTACCTGACCGGCCAGAACGGCGGCGGAGCGTTTGTCCTGATCTACCTGTTCTTCCTGATCATCCTCGGCATTCCCGTGATGACCATGGAATTTGCGATGGGGCGCGGTGCAAGGAAGAGTCCGGCGCGCATGTACCAGGCACTGGTTCCGGATAAGCCGGGATGGAACTGGCACGGCATCGTCTGTCTGATCGGAAATGTAATGCTGATGATGTTCTATACCACGGTAGCCGGTTGGATGCTTCAGTATTTCTTTAAATCTGCTTCCGGACAGTTTGTCGGAAAGGACCCGGATGCGGTCGGCGGTGTTTTCTCGGAAATGCTGAGCAATCCGGTTGAACAGATGATCGCGATGCTGATCATCGTGGCGGCCGGCTTCTTTATCTGCTCAAGGGGACTGCAGCGAGGCCTGGAGAAGGTGACGAAAGTCATGATGATCCTTCTTCTGCTGATCATGGTCGTCCTGGCGGTCAACAGCATCTTCCTTAAGGGAGGCGCGGAAGGATTAAAGTTTTATCTGGTTCCGGATCTTGGCAGAATGAAGAGCATCGGTATCGGGAAAGTGGTCGCCGCTGCCATGGACCAGGCATTTTTTACACTGAGCCTCGGTATCGGAGCCATGGCGATCTTCGGCAGCTACATCGATTCGGACCGCTCTCTGCTTGGTGAGTCCGTGAACGTAACGATCCTGGATACTTTTGTCGCCATCGTTTCCGGACTGATCATTTTCCCGGCCTGTTTTGCCTACCAGGTTGAACCCGGAAAGGGTCCGGGACTGATTTTTGTCACACTCCCGAACATCTTTAACAATATGCCTCTGGGTCAGCTGTGGGGCAGCCTGTTCTTCATCTTTATGACGTTCGCGGCTTTCTCAACGGTCCTCGCCGTATTCGAGAATATCATGGCATGCATCATGGACCTGACCGGATGGAACAGAGGAAAGACCGGCCTGGTGTGCGGGATCGCCCTGTTCGTACTTTCCCTGCCGTGTCTGCTGGGATTCAATGTGTGGTCGGCTTTCAAACCGCTCGGACCGGATACCGGCGTCATGGACCTGGAAGATTTCATCGTTTCAAAACTGCTGCTTCCGATAGGATCTCTCCTGTTCGTCCTGTTTACGACCCTGCGTTTCGGATGGGGATGGGATAATTTCAAGAATGAAGCCAACAAAGGAAAAGGCCTTAAGGTCGCGAACTGGATGAGAGGATACCTGACGTTTGTCCTTCCGGTCATCGTCATCCTGGTCCTGGTCCTTGGCCTGATATAAGTTTGCAAAGAAGGTTTTCCAGATGAAAATAGCAATCATGACTTTTTATGAACAGAATGCCTATGGAGTGGTGCTGCAGGCAGCGGCGCTGAGGCATTACCTGGTCAGCCTCGGCCATGAGGCGGACCTGGTCCGTTATGTTTCGGACGGGAAAGTGGCTGTTTTGCCCTCCGGTTCGCCAAGAGCCGGGTTTATCGCAGAAGCGAGGATGATCCTGAAAAACAACCGGAATCCGATCATGGCTGATACTGCCAATGCGGAAGGGTTCGACCGTTTCAGGGAAAAGCATCTGACGATGACGGATCCGTGCGTGACATTGTCCGATCTGGAAGGACTCAATGAGAAATATGATGCGTTCGTCTGCGGAAGCGGAAATGTGTGGTCAGCGGCATCTTTTGATCCTCATATGTTCCTGGATTTTGTCAAGGATCCGGGACGGATGATCGCGTATGCGCCGAGCTTTCTTTATGAAGGAAATGAGGATGACCTGACGCTGCGACGGATCGGCGAACTGATCAGACGGTTTGAGCACCTGTCCGTTCGTGAAGAGACCGGCAGACGGCTGATGAACGACTATTACGGCATCCATACCGAGGAAGTGGCGGATCCGGTGCTTTTGCTTGAGCCGGAAGACTGGCAGGAACTGCTTGGTGACGAGTGGGCACAGAGCACCGCCGAAGAGCCCGGAGAAGCCGGGCCGCAGGAGAATGAACCTTCGGAGAAAATTCCGGAAGAAACTTCGGAAGAGACTTCAGAAGAAATCTCTGAGGAGACTTCGGAAGAGAATTCGGAGAAGACTTCGGAAGAAGCCGCGGAGGCTGAAGAAAACGGAGAAGTAGCGGATGCGCAGGCAGATGCTCCCGAAGAAACGTTCCGGGAAGATCCGCCCGTCCGGCCCCGCCGCAGCGGATACCTGCTTGCCTATTTCCTTTCTGACCAGAAATCGTACAGGGCTTCCGCGATGAACCTCGCACAGCGCGAACACTTGGAAGTCAAAACGATTCCGTTCAGAGAGTCGGATCTGGAACAGCCCGGGGCGATCCGGGACGAGGTCGATCCGGCCCGGTTCGTGAATCTGGTCAAGGACGCCTCTTATGTCTGCACGGACTGTTACCATGCGGCGCTCCTTGCGATTCTCTTTCACAGGGAACTTTGCTGCTTTAACCGCTTCCGGAAGGGAGACCGCGTCGGACTCAATGCCCGGATGGTCCACATCCTGGATGCGGTAGGCATGCTCGGAAGGCTCTATGATGACAATACGCCGATCGAGCAGTACCTCGAGCGGACGGATTATATTCCCGTTCAGTACAAGCTGGATGCGCTCCGGCTCAAATCCAGGGATTTTCTGAGCAAGTCGCTCTCCCAGGTGAAAGCCTATACGCTTTCCTGCAACAGGAGCATCCGCCACGTACGGGAGATCTATTCTCTCTGCTGCGGCTGCGGTGCCTGTGTGGGAGTATGTCCCGCCGATGCCGTCTCGCTGAAGAAGACACCGAACGGGTTTATGGAAGCTGTCGTGGATGAGAATATCTGCCGCCGCTGCGGCCGGTGCAGCCGCGTCTGCCCGATGCGGGATGCACGGACCGGAGAACTTCTGGAGGATGCGTTTGCGCTGTCTTATTCCGATGAGGACGAGACGGCTGTCGCAGCATCCGACGGCGGCGGCCTCTCTTTCAGGCTCTCCCGGGTCTTAAGAGACAGGGGCTGGGCCGTGGCCGGCTGTATCTTCAATGAAAAACGGCAGCGGGCGGAGCATGTGGTGGTGCTTCCCGAGGGAATGGAGCCCCCGTGGGCAGAGATTCAGACCGCGCTGGCGGATGAATCGGAACCGCTTCCGGAAGAGGAAGAGAACGGTGAGATCCAAAACGGTGCCGATTATGAGACGGGCAAAGATCCGGCCGTGCTCCTTCAAAAGATGCAGGGTGCCAAACTGATGCAGAGCGACCTTGGAAGACTGTGGCATAAGCTGGAAGCGCTGTCATGTCCGGTTCTCTTTTTCGGGACGCCCTGTCAGTGCGCTGCGGCGAAAAAACGCTTTCCGGACAGGGAGGATATTTTCTATGTTGATATGATCTGTTCCGGAGTTCCGTCTGATCTGCTGCTGGCCCGCTACATCAGCGCTTTCAGGGGCAAGGGTGGAATGGCGGACAGCGTAGAAGTCACCTTCCGCGGAAAGAACCGGAAGGGAAAAGAAGTCGTCCGGATCAGTGACGGGACAAAAGTAAAGGAAACGCCCGTCCGCCGCGACAGCATGGCCAGGGTGCTGGCTACCGGCGCCTGCAGCGGTGAGTTCTGTTATGACTGCCGATGGCGCGACCGCTCATGCGCGGATCTGCGGCTGGGCAGCGCAAATGCTTCCTGCCTGGAAAGATATGAGACTGATATCTCAATGCGGCGTGTTGCGGAGGAGAAGAAGCCTGCGGCGCTGGATAAAGGAACCTTCGGCAGAAGAAAGGACGATGTGACCGTTGCACTGTGCATGAACCAACGCGGTAAGACCATGCTGGATATGCTGATGGTGGACGGATACTGGGAAGGGCTCCACAAACAGGATGCTTCCAATTATCTTAAGGCAGTAAGGCAGAAAAACAACCCGAAACCTGTTTATTACAGTGAATTGATGGAAACGCTCCGCAACGAGCGGGTGAGCATCCGGAAACTGCTGAATGAGTATGTGAAGCCGATCGAAAAGCGCAGCAGGGCTATTGAGAGACTGCAGACGTTTACTCACGCGGGCCGGGCAGCGGTCAGTACGGGCGAAAAAGCCGGGAAGAGGGGTTGATTCATGATCAATAGATATGTCGTTTATTCATCGGAAAAAGAAGACGGTGACTGGGAGTTCCAGGTCGAGACGGACCGCCTGGAGACTGCTATCGATTTTGCGGAGTATTACCGGATAAAGAATCCGGACAGATATTTCCAGGTAAGGGGCATCTCCTACAACCGGAACAGCCTGAAGGAAGGGAAGATCCTCTCAGAATGGGATCCTGTCCCGGAGGGGATGTTTGATAATGAGATCTCGGATTTTGTGATGTTCCTTCGCGGAAACCGGCCCTGAACCGGCCGCTCAATTATAGTCCGCGCTGATCATGCACAGACCGCATGCAGGGGCAGTGGGGCCGGCCAGGCGCCTGTCTTTCGCCTCGATCAGCTCTTCCATGCTCTCGGGCGTGCGCTTTCCGAGGCCCACCTCGATGAGCGTGCCTGTCAGGATGCGGACCATATACTGCAGAAAACCGGTACCATGGTAGGTAAAGGTCAGATAGGATCCTTTTAAGACGATATCGATCCTGTCGACTTTTCTTACCGTGGTCTTTTTCATTCTCGGGTTACCGCAGAAACTGGCATAATCGTGAGTCCCGATCAGGAAGGACGCTGCGCGGCGCATTTTCTCCACATCCGGGGTTTCATCCAGTGTCCAGACATATTTCCGGTCGAAGACGGGCTTTAACGGGCCTGTATAGCAGGTATAGCGGTAGGTTTTGCCCAGCGCGTTGTAACGGCTGTGGAACCGGTCTGAACAGATCCGAACATCTTTCACACAGATATCCTCCGGAAGATATTCGTTCAGGTAATCCCTGATCGATTCTTCGGAACGGGCGGTCTGCATGTGTACGTTAGCCGTCATGTTCCTGGCATGGACGCCTGCGTCCGTGCGTCCGCTTCCGATCACTTCGGTCGGGGTGCCCGTCATGCGCGAGAGGACATTTTCCAGTTTTCCCTGGATCGTCATTTCGGTGGACGGCTGTCTTTCCCAACCCTGATACCGTGTGCCGTCGTAGGAGACGGTCAGCTTATAATTTTTTCTCTCCATGTCTGGTCATCCTTTTCTCAGCGAAGTCTCTGGGCAAGATCATACAGGTTGTAATAGACACCGTGCTTTGCCAGCAGCTCTTCATGGCTTCCGCTTTCTTCAATGCCGTTCTCTGTGAGCACGAATATCCTGTCGGCGTCCCGAATGGTTGAAAGCCGGTGGGCTACGGTGATGCAGGTGCGGCCGACGGACAGCTCCTTAAGGGCTCTGGCCACCAGAAATTCGCTTTCGTTATCCAGGGATGAGGTAGCCTCATCGAGGATGATGATGGCAGGGTCCTTCAGAAAGACCCTGGCGATCGACAGCCGCTGTTTCTGGCCGCCTGAGAGCTTGATCCCGCGCTCGCCGATATACGTGTCGTACCCGTCCGGGTGAGCCATGATAAAATCATGGGCGCCTGCCTTGACGGCGGCCTCGATCACCTCTTCCCGGGAAGCTCCGGGGCGCCCGTAGGCGATATTGTCATAGACAGAACCGGAGAACAGGTAGACATCCTGCTGCACGATCCCGATATTGCGCCGCAGGCTCTCCAGGGTATAATCCTGCACCGGAATCCCGTCGATCGTAAGAGACCCGCTCGAAATATCGTAAAAACGGGGAATCAGATTGCACAGCGTTGTCTTTCCGCTTCCAGAAGGCCCCACCAGTGCGGCTTTCTGACCGGGGAGGATCTCCAGGTCCAGATGCATGAGCACCATCTTGTGGTCATCCTCATACTCGAAATCCACATCATCAAACCGGATATGTCCTCTGGGGTTTTTCATCTCGATCGCGCCATCCCGGCTGAAGATGTCCACATCGGCGTCCATGATCTGCAAAAACCGCTCGATGCCCGTCATGCCGCGCTGGAACTGTTCCGTAAATTCCACGATGCGCCGGATGGTGGCGATGAGCATGTTTACATAGAGGACATAGAGGACAAGGTCGGGGGGCATGATCTTTCCGCGAAGCAGGAACAGGCCGCCCGCGATGATCACAGCCAGGTACATGAGGCCCTCGAAGATCAGGCTGACTGCCTTAAAAAGACCCATGTAGCGGTAAGTATCCTTTTTAATATCGAGAAAGACGGCATTGTCCGCCTCAAATTTATCTTTTTCGAGCTGCTCGTTGGCGAAAGCCTTCACCACGCGCTGACCGAGCAGGCTGTCCTCGATCCGTGCGTTGAGTTCGCCGATCTGGACTCTCTGACGCCGGAAAGCGCTTCTCTGCCACCGGTTCATCCTGACCAGGACATAGAGCATGACCGGCAGGATAGCGAAGATGATCAGCGTCAGCGGCAGGCAGATCCTGGCGAGAATGACGAAGGAGATCAGTGCCTTGACGAATCCGATGAAGAACTCTTCGGGGCAGTGGTGCGAAAACTCCGTCACGTCAAACAGGTCATTGGTGATCCGCCCCATGATCTGCCCCACTTTGGTGCTGCTGTAATAGCGGTCGGACAGATCCTGCAGATGCGAATAGGCATCGCGGCGCATATCGGTCTCGATCGCGGCACCCATCACATGGCCGCGGTCGGCCATATAATAGCTGGCCAGAGTGTCGACAACGCGAAGAAGCGCATAGATCAGGGCAAAATGAAGGATAAAGCGCACGCTGAGCAGTTCAAAATGATACATGCCGGCATCGGTGATCCGCCGGATGATCAGGGGCAGTACGAGCTCGCATACCGTCGTCAGCGCCGCGCAGGCGAGATCAAAAAACAGAACGCGCAGGTAAGGCCTGTAATACGGGGCAAACCTTGCGATCAGGACCCGGATGGGATAATCGAATTTCTCCGCCCTGGCCCGACGGATCGCTGCGCTTGTGGAATGGTTGTTCATGTCTTGCAAAAACCTCGGATCATTTTTCGGTAAATACTACGATTTTTCATTATACCTTTAAGTGCTGTGAATTGCAAAGAAATCGTAGGAGCGGTATACTGATATCATAAAGAGCAGTAGTTGTGCCGCGCACGGAAATGGGAGTCGCGCGCGCACCGCGAGGCACAAGTGCCACACGCACCGCGCACGGAAATGGGGGTCGGACATGAATAAGAATGAATCGGGAAATGATAAACCTGTTAAAAAAAGACGCTCGCCCGTGGTTCGGATTCTGAGAATCATCGGGTGCATCCTCCTGATCGCGGTGATCGCGGCGGCCGGACTGTTTGCCTTCCTGACGATCACAGAGTTCAAACCGGCCGCGACACAGACCCTGGAGATCGATCCGTCCGAGGAAGATCCTACAGCTGCGGCTTTGGGAAAAGAGTATAAACTGATCAGCTGGAATACGGGGTACGGCGCACTGGGGGATAATGCCGACTTCTTTATGGACGGCGGAAAAGGCGTGAAGACAGCATCCAAAGACAGAGTGCTGGCTAACATGGAGAAGATGACAACCCGCCTTCAGGAGGAAGATCCGGATTTCATCTTCCTTCAGGAAGTTGATGTGGACTCAAGCCGCTCCTCATACATTGATGAGAGTGAAATGTTTGACAACGCCTTTGGCGAAATGGACAGCACATTCGCGACAAACTACCGGGTCGCCTTTGTTCCCTATCCGGTACCTCCGATCGGCAGCGTCGAGAGCGGTATCATGACTCTGACCTCCTGCCGCCTCCGCGATTCCGTGAGGATCTCCCTGCCGTGTCCGTTCTCCTGGCCGGTCAGGCTCGGCAACCTTAAGCGCTGCCTCATGGTCGACCGCGTCCCGATCGAAGGATCGGATGACGAGCTCGTGCTGGTCAACCTTCACCTGGAGGCCTATGACAGCGGCGAAGGAAAAGTCCTGCAGACACTTCAGCTTTCCGAGTTCCTCAAGGAGGAGAGAGAAAAAGGCAACTACGTGATCGCCGGCGGAGATTTCAACCAGGCATTCTCCGAGGCAGACCGGGATCTTTATCCTGTCGCGGAAGGCCTTTGGACACCGGGCCTTCTTGATGCGGGAGCGTTCCGCGGATGGCAGCTTCTGACAGACGCAAAGACACCGACCTGCCGTTCGCTTGACAAGCCCCTGGAAGGGGCGGACCCGGAGAATTTCCAGTATTATGTAATCGACGGCTTCATCGTCTCGGACAACATCGAGGTAGAGTCGGTCACCACGCTGGATGAAGGGTTTACCGCGACCGATCACAATCCGGTCGTGCTGAAGTTTAAACTCTGACAGGCGACGATTAATTAACCAATCAAAGGACGTGTGAAAAGAGAAATTCTTTCACACGTCCTTTTTGCGTGGAGCGGGCGTAGTGCTTGAACAAAACTTGTTTTTCTACGTCCGTAATTTGTCAGCAAAATGGTGGTGGGCGTAGGGAATACAAGTTTCTTCTATTCCTGCGCCAATCATTGCGAAATACCGCATTCTGTGCTAATATCCGTAATTAGCGCAGGAAATAAAAAAAGTCCTGAAACCCGCGTAATTTCAACGTTTCCGTAATTACGTGATTTCAGGACTTAATGGAGGCAAGGGGGCTCGAACCCATGACCTCCCGCGCGTCAGGCGGACGCTCTCCCAGCTGAGCTATACCTCCATGTCAGTTGCGACTTTGATATAATAGCACGAAAAAATGTGGATGTAAAGCCTTTTATATCGCCTAAATGAGTAAGTGGGCATCTACTTTATGGAAAAGTCGAAATACCTTCGCCGCTTCGATTTGCCAAAAAGCGGAAGAAGGCATCTACTTTATGGAAAAGTCGAAATTACTTCGCTGCCTCAATTTGCCAAAAAGCAGAAGTGGGCATCTACTTTTCAGGAAGGCCGAGATTCCTTCGCCGCTAAAACAAGCTACAAAGCAGAAGTGGGCATCTACTTTTCAGGAAGGCCGAGATTCCTTCGCCGCTAAAACAAACTACAAAGCAGAAGTGGGCATCTACTTTCCAGATAAGTCGAGTTTCCTTCGCTGCTTCTGCTTACCATAGTGCGATTTTCAGTTTAAAAGCAAAATGGCTTCGGCGTTCTTACCGAACCGCAGCCTTCACCACCAAAAGAAAGGAGCAGCCGTATGCCCGGTATGACAGACCTGCCCGGATCGGGACGCCCGGGACGTCTTCCCCAGCAGCGCATCGTGGAGAAGATGGATGAATATATGAGCCGGCGTGATTATGCCGGGGCGGAGCGGCACCTGCTCTACTGGCTGGAGGAGTCGCTGGTCATGCAGGATAAACGCGCCGAGCTGATGCTGAGAGGTGAACTGATCGGCCACTACCGCAAGATGGGGCAGAAGGAGAAAGGTATCGAACAGATCAGGAAGGCACTTGCGCTGATCGAGGACCTTTCTTTCGGGGAGACCATCAGCGCTGCGACGACTTATGTGAACGCAGCCACCGCCCTGTGCGCTTTCGGAGAGAATGAAAAGGCGCTCGGCCTTTTTGATAAAGCGAAAGAGATCTATGAGACGGCAAAGAACACGGATCAGCGTCTCCTGGGCGGATTATACAACAACATGGCGCTGGCTCTGGCGGCGCTGAAACGTTTTGATGAGGCAGATGTTATGTTCCGGAAAGCGTACGAAGCCATGTCCCGTGTCATCGGCGGAAAACCGGAGATGGCGATCACCTGCCTGAATATGGCGGATGCGGTCTGTGCCGGGGAAGGCATGGAAAAAGGGGAGAAGAGGATCTATGAGCTGCTTGATAAGGCGCAGGACCTTCTCGATGATCCGGATATCCGCCGGGACGGCTACTATGCTTTCGTCTGTGAAAAATGCGCGCCGTCCTTCTCCTACTACGGGTACTTTCAGTATGCCGGGGAGCTGGAGGAGCGGTCCCGCGAGATCTACGACAGGAATATACGGGGAGAGGAACAGGAAAAAGACCGATGAAGGGACTGGAACTGGCGAAAGCCTATTATGAGACCTGCGGGAGACCGATGCTGGAAGAGCAGTTTCCGCAGCTGTTGGACCGGATCGCAACAGGCCTTGCGGGCAGCGGATCGGAATGCTTCGGCTACGATGATGAGCTCTCGGCAGATCACGACTTCGAACCGGGCTTTATCATTTTCCTTCCAGATGAAGAGGAGATCGATTCAAGGACAGCTTTCAGGCTTGAACGGGCATACAGCTCGCTTCCGAAGGAGTTTATGGGATACTCCCGGTCACGGGTAGCGCCTGTGGGCGGGGCCAGGCACGGAGTGATCCGGATCAGTGATTTCCTTATGGAAAAGACCGGGACGCCGGACGGACATCTTACACCGGACCAGTGGCTCAGAATCCCCCCCGAAGCACTCGCGGAGGCGGTGAACGGCCAGATCTGGCACGACGGGTCCGGACAGATCAGCAGCATCCGGAAGGAGCTTGGCACCTGGCCGGAAGACATCAGGCTCAAAAAACTGGCCGGAAGCCTCCTGCTCATGGGGCAGGCGGGACAGTACAACTACCTTCGGTGCGTGAAGCGCGGGGAGACGGGGGCTGCGCAGCTGGCAGTATTTGAGTTCGTCCGTGCCTGCATGGACTGTGTGTTCCTGCTCAACAAGGTCTATCCTCCCTATTATAAATGGAAGTTCCGGGCCATGCGCGCTCTTAAGAAGCTGCCGCTGCTGGCGGAGCTGATGGAGTACCTGGTGACCACGGATAATGACGATTCAATGGCCCGGGACAAATATGAGGTCATCGAATCGACCGCTGCCGATGTGATCGGCGAACTGAAAGCACAGAAACTCACCGGTGCGGAATGCGCAGATCTTGAAAAACATGCTTACAGCGTGAATGACAGGATCGCGGATGCGGATATCCGCAACAGGCATATCCTTTCCGGTGTATAGAAGAGGAGGATCACAGAAATGAAGATACACGGGCTGCAGAAAATGACGCTGCTTGATTTTCCGGGCCATGTGGCCTGTACGGTCTTTCTGGGCGGATGCGACTGGAGATGCCCGTTCTGCCATAATTACGAGCTCGCTTCGGGTGCCGCTCCTGCGGTCATGACTCAGGAAGAGCTCTTCGCGTTCCTGGAAAAGAGAAAAGGGATCCTGGACGGAGTCGCATTCACCGGCGGGGAGCCTCTGCTCAGGCCGTCTCTTCCCGATGTCCTCGCCAAGGTGCGGGAAATGGGATTTGCCGTCAAGCTGGATACGAACGGGGCTCATCCGGAAGCACTCGGGCGGATCCTGGAGGACCGCCTGGCCGATTATGTTGCCATGGATATCAAGAACAGCCCTGAAAAGTATGCGCTCACCTGCGGAGTGGAGAAGGTGGACCTGGATGCGGTCACAAAAAGCATTCATCTTCTGATGGACTCCGGCACTGACTATGAATTCCGTACGACGGTGGTTGCCGAGCTGCACGGGGAGGATGATTTTCACAGGATCGGCAGCTGGATCCGCGGAGCGCGGCACATGTACCTGCAGTGCTTTACCGACCGGGATACGGTGCCTTACGGCAACCTGACGGCACCGTCGAAACAGCAGCTGGAAACTTACCGGAGCATTCTGGAGAACTATGTAGAAAATGTACAGATTCGCGGCGTCGAATGACACTATATCTTGTTAGCTACAGAGAAAAGGCCTACCACATATTGACATAAAAGACCCCCGGTGGTATTGTTGTTATGTTCGCGCAAGAACAGGAAAAATAACAATGCAAGGGGGCTTTTTTTTATGTATCAGGTAGTTAAGCGAGACGGAAAAGTGGTTGACTTTTCCATAAAAAAGATCAGTGATGCGATCACAAAGGCCTTTGCGGCCATTGAGAAGCAGTATCATCCGAGCGTGATCGAACTGCTTTCTCTGCATGTGACGGCTGATTTCGAAAGCAAGATCAAGGATGACAAGATCACTGTCGAGGATATCCAGGACAGTGTTGAAAAGGTCCTGTCGGAATCCGGCTACGCGGATGTGGCAAAGGCCTATATCCTGTACCGCAGACAGCGTGAGAAAGTCCGCAACGTCAATTCGGCACTGCTCAACTACAAGGATCTGGTAGACAATTACCTTAAGATCAATGACTGGCGCGTGAAGGAAAATTCCACGGTGACCTACTCCGTCGGCGGACTGATCCTGTCCAATTCCGGCGCGATCACAGCCAACTACTGGCTGAGCGAAGTGTATGATGACGAAGTAGCCGAGGCACACCGCTCGGCAGCCATCCATCTGCATGACCTCTCCATGCTCACCGGCTACTGTGCGGGATGGAGCCTGAAGCAGCTCATCCAGGAAGGCCTGGGCGGAGTTCCCGGAAAGATCACCTCCTCACCGGCCAACCATCTGTCCACCCTGTGCAACCAGATGGTCAATTTCCTCGGCATCATGCAGAATGAGTGGGCCGGTGCCCAGGCATTCTCCTCCTTTGATACATACCTTGCGCCCTTTGTCAAAATAGATAACCTGACACAGAAAGAAGTCAAGCAGTGCGTACAGTCCTTCGTGTACGGCGTCAATACGCCCAGCCGCTGGGGCACACAGGCACCCTTCTCCAACATCACGCTGGACTGGACGGTGCCCAATGACTTAAAGAACCTGCCGGCTATCATCGGCGGCCGTGAGATGGATTTCACCTACGGCGACTGCCAGAAGGAAATGGATATGGTGAACAAAGCCTTCATCGAGATCATGATCGAAGGCGATGCCAACGGACGCGGATTCCAGTATCCCATCCCCACCTACTCCATCACCAGGGACTTTAACTGGGATGAGACCGAGAACAACAAGCTGCTGTTCGAGATGACTGCGAAGTACGGCACCCCGTATTTCTCCAACTACATCAATTCCGATATGGAGCCGAGCGATGTCCGCTCCATGTGCTGCCGCCTGCGCCTTGACCTGCGCGAGCTGCGCAAGAAATCCGGCGGTTTCTTCGGATCGGGCGAATCCACCGGTTCCATCGGCGTTGTCACCATCAACATGCCCAGAATCGCATACCTGGCCAAGGATGAGGATGACTTCTACCGCCGTCTGGATACCCTCATGGATATCTCGGCCCGCAGCCTGAAGACCAAGAGGACCGTCATCACCCGCCTTCTTGAGACAGGCCTGTATCCTTATACAAGACGTTATCTGGGAACCTTTGACAATCATTTCTCCACCATTGGTCTGATCGGCATGAACGAGGTCGGCCTGAACGCCAAGTGGCTGCGCGCGGATATGACCAGCCCCGCCACCCAGCGCTTTACGAGAAATGTGCTCAACCATATGAGAGAGAGACTGTCCGATTACCAGGAGAAGTACGGAGATCTCTACAACCTGGAAGCTACGCCCGCGGAGTCTACCACCTACCGTTTCGCGAAGCACGACAAAGACAGGTATCCGGACATCATCACGGCCAATATGGACGGAACTCCCTACTACACCAACTCCTCCCACCTGCCGGTCGGCTACACGGAGGATATCTTCTCCGCACTGGATATCCAGGATGACCTGCAGACGCTCTATACCTCCGGAACCGTATTCCACGCATTCCTGGGAGAGAAGCTGCCCGACTGGAAAGCAGCGGCAGGCCTGGTGCGCAAGATCGCTGAAAACTATAAACTTCCGTACTATACCATGTCCCCGACTTACTCGGTGTGCAAAGACCACGGCTATCTCACCGGCGAGCAGTTCACCTGCCCGATCTGCGGAGCCAAGACGGAAGTGTACAGCCGCATCACCGGCTATTATCGTCCGGTGCAGAACTGGAATGACGGAAAAGCCCAGGAGTACAAGGACCGCCTTGTCTATGATATCGGGCGCTCTCACCTGAACCATGTAGGTCCGGTCCCGACACCGGATGATGCGGCCATCGAGGCGGCTTTCGAGAAACCGTGCTGCGCTCCGGCTGAACCTTATATGGAACCGGAAGCCCCCGCGGCAGAAGAAAATACCGCAGCAGGAGAGAACATCTTCCTGTTCAAGACACCGACCTGCCCCAACTGCAAGGCAGCGGGAGCACTGCTTGACAAGGCCGGCGTGCTCTATTCGGCAATGAACGCCAACGAAGAGAAAGCGCTGGTGGAGAAATTCGGAGTCAAACAGGCGCCCACACTGGTCCTGGTCCACGGCGATACGTTTGAGAAGTACCGCGGCGTGTCGGATATCAAGGGCTGGCTGATGAGCCGGTAAGCACCGAAAAAAGAAATGAACCTGGAAGCAATCCCGGTCTCCGGGATTGCTTCTTATGTGTATGTATATAAAAGGAGAGAGACCATGCATGATATCATCGTTGTCGGCGGCGGCCCTGCCGGCATGACGGCGGCGCTGTATGCGCTCAGGAACGGAAAGAGCGTACTGGTGATCGAGAAGACCGGGTTTGGCGGGCAGATCACCCACTCACCGAAGGTGGAAAACTATCCGGGAACGCTGTCCATGAGCGGCAATGAGTTCGCGGACAGTATGCTGGACCAGATCCTGGCCCAGGGGGCAGAGATCGAGTTTGAGGAAGTGACCGGGATCGAGGACGGAGGCGCCGTCAAGACCGTTGTCACGCTGGAAGGCGGCCGCTACGAAGCGGGAGCAGTCATCCTGGCCACCGGTGTGAAGCACCGCATGCTGGGGCTCGAGGGTGAACAGGAACTGGTGGGAGAGGGGATCTCCTTCTGTGCGGTCTGCGACGGGGATTTCTATACCGGAAAGACCGTGTGCGTAGCCGGCGGCGGCAATTCCGCTCTTCAGGAGGCCGTGCTTCTTGCAGAAAAATGCAAAGAAGTCATCATGCTGCAGGACCTTCCGATTTTTACCGGTGAACAGAGACTCCAGGATGTACTGTTCTCAAGAGACAACGTGCGCGCTTATACCGGCGTAAAGATCACGGGGCTTAAAGTAGAGAACGGCAGCCTTACCGGCGTTGAGATCGAAGAAAAAGAATCCGGACGCAGCGTCATAAACTGTGACGGCCTGTTCGTGGCGATCGGGCTGATCCCCGAGAACGAGCCGTTTGCGGGCCTTGCTGACCTCAACAGCTACGGATATTTTGACTCTGATGAGACATGCGTAACGAGGACGAAGGGAATCTATGCGGCCGGAGACTGCCGCAGCAAGACGGTCCGCCAGCTGACGACCGCCGCGGCCGACGGTGCCTGCGCGGCCCTTGCGGCCTGCCGTTACCTGAACGAGCTGAAGTAAAGGGACAGAAAAGATGATCGCAGTATTTATCATTATGGCGCTTGTTTTGATCGTCCTGCCCATCCTGCTTGGCAGGCTGTCGGGAAAAAACCCGATGGAGATCATTTTCGGACGCCGCGTCAACGACACCGCCTTCAGCCGGGAAAATGGTGAGGAGAGCGAAAATGCCGGACCGCTGCAGAAGAACAGCACCAGGCAGGAACTGATGGTACTGATCTCGGACCTGCTTTCCTACAGCCGGCGAAATCATTTTTACTGTTTCACGCCGGGAACCCTGGAAGTGAACGGGGAAGTGGCCAGCCTGTCAGCGGTCATCGTCGCGCGCTCAGCCGTAATGGGCTTTAACTGCTTCGGATACGGAGGCACCGTGTACGCAGACATGAGCGCCGACCGGTGGCGGCAGGTCATCAACGGACAGACGATCCATATTGACAGCCCCGTAAAACGAAATGAGCATCAGGATGAACTCCTGGCGGCTTCCCTTGAAAAGATCGGATACGGCGATCTGAAGCATACGGTGTACGGCGTTTTCACTGCAAGCGGAGTGGAGCTGAAAAACCGCAGCGGGACGCAGTGCTATACCGCAAAGGAAATAATGGGCGTGCTCGGGTCCGACAAGGTATTGCGGGATAAAGGACTTGATCCGCAAAAGATCGGAAAGCTGCTGGAACAGCAGACCAAAAAGAGTAAATAAGAATACAAAAAAGGAGGGTGAGCCGGAGTCTTCAGAAGACTTTCCGGCGTACCCTCCTTTTGGATTCCTGAACTAAAGCATTTACGACATATCTTTGAAATAGTCGGGATGCTGTTCGATCAGTTCTTTCTTGATGCCCTGGAACCGGCTCAGATGGTTCTTCATCAGTTCCCGGGCTCTTTTCTCATCCTTTTTTTCGATCGCGTCCAGAAGTTCCCAGTGCTGACTGATCACGGACTGAGGCGTCACATAACTGATCGTCAGGTTGCGGATCCGGTCATAGTGGATGACGATCTCCTGGATGATGCGGTAGACAAGCTCTTTTCCGGCGATCACGTACAGCAGCTCGTGAAACTGATTGTCCAGTTCCATGAAAGACGGTTCATTGCTTGATCCGCCGGGATTGGACATCTCCACATAGATATCCTGCGTGCGCAGGGCAGTGCGGAGCTTGTCCAAATCGGAAGCGGTGACTTTGCGGCAGACCTCCCTGATGACTTCACATTCAAGGGTGTCGCGCATAAAGTAAGCCTGGTCAACAAGGTGCGAGTCGATCAGTGCGATGCGGCTTCCTTTCTGTGGGTAAATCTCAACGATATTGACCTTCGAAAGTTCAATAAGGGCTTCACGCACCGGTGTTCTTGAGAGGCCGAGTGCGGAGGAAAGCTCATTTTCGCTGACCATGCTCCCCGGTTCAAGTTCAAGCCTCACAATGTTGTCTTTAAGTACGCGAAGAGCATAATCCCTGCCGGTCTCTCTGGGAAACCTGTCAGGTATACGCATAAGATCCTCCTCTCACGATCAGCCCATCAACAGGTTCGGAAGGAACAGACTGATCTGCGGAACAAATGTAATCAGGATAAGTGCAACCAACATGCAGATGTAGAAAGGAAGCGTCGCTTTGACGACCTTTTCCATCTTCAGCTTGGCGACAGCCGAACCGATAAACAGCACGGCGCCGACAGGCGGTGTCAGCAGGCCGATGCCGCAGTTCAGTACCATGATGATGCCGAACTGAATGGGATCGATGCCGATCTGAGTTGCAATCGGAAGCAGGATCGGTGTAGTGATCAGGATGATCGGGGACATATCCATGATGCAGCCCAGGACCAGGATGATCAGGTCGATCAGCAGGGCAATGATGATCCTGTTGTTGGTCAGCCCCAAAATAGCCTGTGATGCCAGATCCGGCACATGCAGCTTCGTCAGGCAGTCACCGAAGATACTCGAAGTCGAGATCAGGATCAGCACGATGGAAAGCGTATCCACGCAGCTGTCCAGTGCTTTCCAGACACCCTTCCAGGTGATTCCCCTGTAGACATACAGGGAAACGATCAGGGAATAGATAACAGCGATAGCGGCTGATTCAGTCGCGGTGAACACACCCATGACCACGCCGACGACAACGATCAGAATGGCAGCCAGGGCCCAGATCGAAGAAAGCAGCTGTTTTCCGAGTCTCTTAATGGAGAATTTGTCGCCCTTCGGGTAGTTTCTCTTTACAGAGATAATATAGGAACCGACCATCAGGGAGATAGCCAGGATCGCACCGGGAATGTAGCCTGCCAGGAAAAGTTTTCCGACAGAGACGCCGCCCGCCGCCATGGCGTAAATGACCATGTTGTGGGAGGGGGGTACCAGCAGGCCCTCGCAGGAGGAAGTGATGGTGACAGCTGTCGAGAAATCGGCATCATAGCCCTGGTCGACCATCATCGGGATGAGGATGGAACCGAGGGAAGCGGTATCCGCAGAAGCAGAGCCGGAGATGCCGCCGAAGAAGTAGGAAGCTACGATGTTCACCATGGCCATGCCGCCGCGCATCCATCCGACGCAGGCGTTGGCGAGTGCAATCAGTTTTTCGGAAATACCTCCGGTGCCCATCAGTATGCCCATCGTAATAAAGAAGGGCACGGCCATCAGCGAGAAGGAACTGATACCCTTAACCATCTGCATGCACAGTACGTTCAGGGAATTGCCCTGATAGACCAGGCAGGCCAGGGAAGCGATCGCGACCGCATAGGCTACCGGGAAGCGAAGAATGATCAGAAGAAGAAATCCTACGATAAGGATGACGATTGCCATTGTATTTGCCTGCATCAGCTCTGCGCCTCCTTTATCATTCTCTCAGCCTGGTTCTTCAGGTCATACTCCGTGTCCTTGCGCCAGAAAGCGCGCAGATCGTTGACGATGGCTTCCAGTTCGAAGACGATCATGAAGAAACCGGCCAGCGGGATCGGGAAATACATCCAGAACTTCGATACATTGGGCATGGAGATATAAGTGCCTCTCGAGCCGATGGTGGTCGTATACTGCCAGCCGACGACCATCATGACGATGCCCAGGATCAGGACGGCGATATCGGCGATCAGGTCCAGGAACTTAAGCAGGTTGGCCGGAAGATAGCGGTCAAACGCCTGCATGCGGATATGAGCTTTACGGCGGATCGCCAGCGCTGCGGACAGCACTGCCATGTACGCCATGCAGGAGAGGACGACTTCCTCGGACCAGGCCGGATCGGGAATAAAAGAGATATATCTTCCGGCTACGGCCATGGACGTGATGAGGATATCGACGACCAGGAAGACCTTGCAGATAAACATCAGGACCTTGTCCAGGATGTCATACAATGGCTTGATCTTATCAAGCGTTTCAAAAATTTTCGGCATGGTTATCCTCTTTTCTTGTTTAGGGATTGTAAAAAAGGAAGGGACTGCAGCCGGAGCCGGTGCAGTCCCTTCCGGAATGACTTAGTTGTTATTGTCCGAAACTATTCAGTTTGCCTTTCGGAAAAGAGATTACTCAGCCAGGTCAACCAGCTGCTGGTACAGATCCTCAAGTCCTGCGGTATTGTCTGCTACGACAGATGTGCAGGCCTCTCTCCACGGAGTAAGATCCTCAACCTCAACTACGTTGCAGCCTTCTTCCTTCAGAGATTCAAGAACTTCGTTCTCTTTCTCCTCGGAGATCTCACGGTTGTAAGCCTCAGCCTCAACACCGGCCTGGAAGATAGCTTCCTTCTGGGCATCTGTCAGAGAGTCAAGGACTGCCTCGGAGATGATCACCTGGATCGCGCCAAGGGTATGTCCGTCAAGCAGCAGGGTGGGAGCAACTTCCTGGAAGGAATTTGACTTGTAGTTAGCGATGGGCTGTTCAGCTGCATCGACAACACCGGTCTGCAGAGCGCTGTAGAGCTCGCCGAAGGAAACGACCGTCGGGCTTGCGCCAAGGCCTTCGACCATACCGGTCATAACCGGGTCGTTGGAGACGCGGATCTTCATACCGGCCAGATCTTCAATACCTGAAACTTCATTCTTGAAGAAGAAATGACGGAAACCTTCCTCACCGTAGAAGATACCGGTCACGCCAAGACCAAGCTCGGACGGCTCAGCAAGGAATTCGGCAGCCAGGTCGCTGTCAACGAAATTCCAGTAATGAGCACGGTTTTCCCATGTGAACGGAAGGGAAAGAAGCATAGCTTTTTTGCAGCCATAGCCGGAAAGTGCGAAAGCGGAGATACGGGAGATGTCGATGGTGTTGTCACCGCCGAGCATCAGGTCAAGAACGTCATTCTCGGATCCGAGAACGCCTGAAGCCTGAAGGTCGATCTTTACGCTGCCGCCGGAGAGTTCTTCAACCTTCTCAGCGAAGAATGTGTCGGTCATACCAACGATCGTGTCGAGGGGGTTAACTTCTGCCATGGTCAGGACAACTTCGGGATCTCCGGAAGCGTCAGCTGCGTTTGCAGTGAAAGCACCGAATGCGGACACTGCCAGTACGGATGCAAGTGTCAGGGAAATGATACTCTTTTTCATAGGATCCTCCTTGTTTTTGGCGTCTGATCGTCTGAAATCAGACAGTGTACTGAATTGTGAGAAAAGCGTATCACAAAAGTTTACTAGTATACAAGTAGAAAAACAAAACTAATTTTTGTGAAAACTGCACAGAAAAGAAAAGAGAAGAAAATTGCACAAAAAAGACCGTAGATTTTCAGTCAACATTCATTCTTGCATCCTAGTATACAAGATGATACTATGCAGTCAGGATAGTATTTTTCACTGGGTTTCTATATTGAAATGATCAGGAGGGATCACACAAAATGAAAGAATTTATGGACCGCGATTTTCTGCTTCAGACACCGACAGCCAGGCATCTGTTTCACGATTATGCGGAGAATCTGCCGCTGGTGGATTACCACTGCCATTTAAATCCGCAGGAGATCTTTGAGGACCGCCGCTTCAATGATATCGGCGAGGTGTGGCTCGGCGGACGCAATGCTGACGGAAGCTATTTCGGAGATCATTATAAATGGAGAATCATGAGATCGAACGGAGTTCCGGAGGAGAGCGTGACCGGTACGGCTCAGCCGTTTGAGCGTTTTGAAAAGTTTGCCGAGGCGCTGGAGCTGTGCATCGGCAACCCGATGTATCACTGGTGCAATCTTGAACTGCGCAAGTACTTCGGAGTGACCAAACCTCTCAATAAGAAGAATGCGAAAGAGATCTGGGACCAGTGCAACGACAAGCTGCGCAATGACCCGAACTGCTCCGTGCGCGGCCTGATCAGACAGTCGAACGTCGCCTATATCGGGACGACGGATGATCCGGTGGATACGCTGGAATGGCATGAGAAGATCGCTGCCGATGAGAGCTTTACCACGCTGGTGCGTCCTTCCTTCCGCCCGGACAAGGCGGTCAATATCAACAAAGCCGGCTGGCGCGAATATATGGACAAACTGGCAAAGTGCGTCGGAAAAGAAAAGTTTGAAAGCGCTCAGGAAGTCCTGGATGCGATCGAAGAGAGGATCCGCTTCTTCAAGGACCATGGCTGCGTGGCCAGCGACCACGGCATCGACTATGTGATGTTCCGCCCGGCGCCGATGAGCGAAGTGGAAGAAGTGTTCAAAAAAGCGATGGCCGGCACTGAGATCAGCATTGAGGAGGCGGAGAAATTCCAGACCGCTTTGATGCTGACACTGGGCAGAGCTTATCATAAGTATGACATCGTTATGGAGATCCACTATTCCTGCCTGCGCAATGTTAACGAGCGCATGTTTGCAAAGGAAGGGCCGGACACCGGCTTTGACATGATCTCCCAGAATACCTGCGGCGGAGATATCGCTGCTTTCTTAAATGAGCTGGAAAAGACGAATGAGCTGCCCAAGACAGTTCTGTTCTCGCTCAACCCGGCGGACAATGAGCAGATCGGGACCATCCTCGGATGCTTCCAGTCAAGCGAAGTTCCCGGCAAGATCCAGCACGGTCCCGCCTGGTGGTTCAATGATACCAAGAGCGGCATGGAGGACCAGATGCGCTCGCTTGCAAACCTGGGAATCCTGGGCAACTTTATCGGCATGCTGACTGACTCACGCTCTTTCCTTTCTTATACAAGGCATGACTATTTCCGCAGGATCATGTGCAATATGATCGGCAATCTGGTGGAAGAGGGCGAGTATCCGAATGACGAAGAAGCTTTAAAGAGAATCGTTGAGGGAATCAGCTTCACGAACGCAAAACGTTACTTTGGAATCTGATATAAGTACAGGAGATGGAGAAAATGAAGAAATTAAGCTATGCCACGCTGGAAGAGATGAATTTCGATGAATACCTGCTTAAGGATGCCCCGGAGCGCATTCTTCAGTTTGGTGAGGGTAACTTCCTCAGAGCTTTTGTCGATTATTTTATCGACTGCATGAATGAGAAGGCCGGATTT
>JBGUOI010000060.1:0-4930 GCA_045118075.1 Porcincola sp.
TGAGCGTAACCGTCAGGAAGCAGTACAGAAGGCCCATCAGCAATGAGCCGACCAGACAGGCTGTCATCGGAATGAGGATGGCCAAAAAGGGACTCACCTTCTCCGTAGACTGTTCATAAAGGAAAGAACCGATAACGCCGCTGATCGCGCCAACGTACATGACACCCGGAATTCCCAGGTTCAGGTTGCCGGATTTTTCGGTAATGGTCTCACCGGTGCTGCCAAGCAGGAGCGGTATGCCCTGTGCGACCGCACGGGGGATAAAGGAAACAATATCAAACATGATTTATACCTCCCCTCCTGCTTTCCTGAAATTGAGTTTGTAGTTGATGAAGAAGTCACTGCCGATGATAAAGAACAGCACGATGCCGATCATGATATCTCCGAAGGACTGGTTGAGTCCGAACGTACTGGAGATCTCACTGGCTCCCTGGCTGAAGAACACCAGCAGGAAGCTGCTCGCGATCATACTGACGGGATTGAATTTGGCAAGCCAGGCGACCATGACCGCCGTAAAGCCGCGTCCGCTGGCGATGGTGGTCGTGATGGTATGGCTCGTGCCGCCTACCAGCAGCAGGCCGGCCAGTCCGCAGATCGCGCCGGACAGCGCCAGGGTACGGATGATGACCCGCTCCACCTTGATGCCCACATAGCGGGCTGTCCGCTCACTCTCACCGACGACGGCGATCTCATAGCCGTGTTTGCTGCGCTTCATGTAGATATTGATCACAACGGTCAGCGCCAGCACGATGAGGATGTTGAGCAGATATTTGTAATTGCCGATCTGGGGAAGCCAGCCGGCCTCGGTGGACTGGTTGATGATGCCGATCTTGCCCGATCCTTTCGGAACTTCCCATACGATCGTATAGAAGGCGACCAGCTGGATGGCCACGTAGTTCATCATCAGGGTGAACAGCGTCTCGTTAGTCCCCCATTTTGCTTTAAAGAAAGCCGGGATCAGTGCCCAGATGGCACCGGCCGCAATGGCGGCAACGGACATGATAAGGATCAGCAGTCCGTTCGGGATCTTATCTCCCAAAAGGATCATGCAGGCTGCGCATGCCAGGCCGCCGATCAGGATCTGCCCCTCTCCTCCCAGGTTCCAGAAACGCATCCGAAAAGCAGGCGTCAGGGCAAGTGAAACGCAAAGCAGAATGGAGATCTCCTGCGCCAGGTTCCAGGTCCTTCTGGAAGTACCGAAGCATCCGTTGATCATGGTTTTATAGACCTGGATGGGATCGTCCCCGGTCACGACCATCGTGATAACGGCCACGGTGATCAGGGCGAGGATGATGGCCGCGGCGCGGATACCGGCCGCCTGCGCCCAGGACATCTCCCTGCGTTTGGTCAGATGGACCAGAGGAGTATGTGTTTTATTATTCATTCTTCTTTCCTCCTCCCACCTTCGACATCATCAGGCCGATCTCATTCTTGTCGGCCGTCCGGCCGTCTACGATACCGCTGACCTGTCCTCCGCAGAGTACCAGGATGGTATCACAAAGCTCCAGCAGGACATCCAGGTCCTCACCAACATAGATCACCGCTACCCCTTTCTTTTTCTGTTCATTGAGAAGGGAATAGATGGTGTAGGAGGAATTGATGTCGAGACCGCGCACCGCGTAAGCGGTCAGCAGCACGGACGGAGCCGATGAGATCTCACGTCCGACCAGGACTTTCTGCACGTTTCCGCCTGACAGGCGGCGAACCGGGGTCGTCAGGCCGGGAGTTCTCACATCCAGCTCTTTCACGATCCTGCCGGCCAGCGTTTTAGGTGATTTCACATCCGTAAAAGGCTGGGATCCGGTGCGGTAGGAACGCAGCATCATGTTTCCGGTAATGTCCATGCTTCCTAAAAGTCCCATACCCAGGCGGTCTTCGGGGACAAAGGAAAGAGCCACACCCAGCGAAGAGATCTCCAGAGGATCTTTTCCGATCAGGTTTGTTTTATTCCCTGACTCATCGATGAACCAGACGCTGCCTTTTTCGGTCTTCTGCAGACCGGCCAGCGCCTCGAGCAGTTCTTTCTGTCCGCTTCCGGATACGCCCGCGATGCCGAGGATCTCGCCGGATCTGGCCGTAAATGAGACATCATCCAGCTTCAGGACGCCGTCTTCGGAACGAACGGTCAGTCCTTCCACAACGATCCGATCCTGCGGATCGACCGGCTCGGGACGGTCAATATTAAGCACCACTGTGCGGCCGACCATCATGCTGGTCATCTCCTGGGCGTTCGTATCTTTCGTCATCATATCGCCGATGTAGGCGCCGGCCCGAAGCACCGCAACGCGGTCACTGAGTTCTTCCACCTCGTGCATCTTGTGTGTGATGATGACGATCGCTTTCCCGTCGTTTTTCATCGCCCGAAGCACTTTGAAGAGCTTCTCGGTCTCCTGCGGCGTCAGGACGGCGGTCGGCTCATCGAGGATAAGGATATCCGCACCGCGGTAAAGAACCTTGATGATCTCCACCGTCTGTTTCTGGGAGACAGACATGTCATAGATCTTCTGCTTCGGATCGATCTCGAAGCCGTATGCGTCGCAGATCTGTTTGATCTTCGCAGCAGCCGCGCCAAGGTCCAGCCGTCCCTCCTCATTCAGTCCCAGCACGATGTTCTCGGCGGCTGTCATGACATCCACCAGCTTGAAATGCTGATGAATCATGCCGATCCCGTATTCGAACGCCTCTCTCGGAGAAGAGATGGAAACCTCTTTTCCGTCGATGAAGATGTGACCGCTGTCCGGGAAATAAATGCCCGAAAGCATATTCATCAGCGTCGTCTTCCCGCTGCCGTTCTCGCCCAGCAAAGCCAGTATCTCACCCCGGTAGATCTCCAGGTTGACACGGTCATTGGCTTTTACCGGACCGAAGGTCTTGGTGATATTCCGCATTTGTACTGCGGGTATTCTCTGCTCCATAAATGAAAGTCCCCCTGCACCTAAAAAGGAACCCGGGTTCAACCTCGGGTTCCCGTAAAATTTGTTTTTGGCTTATCAGAATGCGGTATCCAGCAGCGTGATGCCATCGATCTGCAGATCGAAGTACGGAGCGCTGCGATATTCGGACTCATGGAAGTAACCGTCAGAGATGACCTCGGTATCAGCGGTGTAATCAGCGTCGGTATCCACGTCAGCCTCGTAGCTGTCAAGAGCCTCGCCGCCAACGGTGAATGCAGAGGTATCAAATACGTGCACTTCGCCGGCTTCCAGAGCAGCCTTAACTTCGTCGATCCTGGCCTGAGTTCCCTCAGCGGCAGCATTCTCGTTAACATCTGTAAGCACAACAGATCCGGTCGCCAGAGTGCCGGTCCAGTCGGTATCGATCGCTTCGCCGTTCATAGCTGCGGTGATCGCGTACTCATAGTACGGAGCCCAGTCGATACGGGAAGAAACGATGAAGGTGTTCGGGCATGCGTCAACAGTGCTTCCGTTGTAGGAAACATCGGGAACGCCGGCATTCTCACAGGCAGTCGGAGCGCCCATGGAGTCAGCATGCTGGCTGATCAGAACACATCCGTCGTTGATCAGCTTGTTGGCGCCTTCCTTCTCAGCCGTCTCATCATACCAGGAACCGGTGAAAGTAACTTCCATCTCAGCGCTCGGGCACTCGGAACGGACGCCGAGGAAGAAAGAAGTATAACCGGAAACAACTTCTGCATAAGTGAAAGCACCGACATAACCGATCTTGGTCTGGTCTTCGGTGATATCGCCGTTCGCGATCATCTCATTCAGTTTCATACCGGCAGCAACGCCAGCCAGGAAACGGCCTTCATAGATGGAAGCGAAAGCATTGTGATAGTTGTCCAGGCCTTCAGTATGAGCCTTGGTTCCGGTGGAATGGCAGAACTGAACATCCGGGAATTCCTTGGCAGCCTGAATCATATAGTCCTCATGGCCAAAGGAATCGGCGAAGATGATCTTGCAGCCGGAGTCGGCCAGATCAGCCGCGGTCTCATAGCACTCCTGTCCTTCCGGAACATTCGTTTTGATAACATAATCCGTAATGCCAAGCGTCTCACATGCTTCCTTAGCGCCGTTGATGAAGTTCAGGTCATAAGTGGAATTCTCATCGTGAAGAGTAATAAATCCAACCTTGAAATCAGCAGCATCGCCAGCCAGTGCAACCGTTCCCATGCCGATCGCAGCAACTGCAGTCAGCAGGGCCAACTTCTTAAAAAGCTTCATTCGTGTACCTCCTGTTCTGAAACAGATCCGGGCAGACAGCCCCGGCTCACATCAATAAACGTACAAGATATAGTACCAAACTTGAAAAGATAATGTCAAGCAGTAAAGAGAGGGGGAGGGTGAGGGAGGCGGTGAGGCGCTGACTTGCTCTAGGGTCGAGGCCGGCGCAGCGTGGTGGCTGGCCTCCAGTTTTTAGCAAGTTATTCCCCACTGCGGAAGGCCACAACTTGCCTTGGGGTTGAGGCCGGCGCAGCGTGGTGGCTGGCCTCCAGTTTTTAGCAAGTTATTCCCCAACGCGGAAGGCCACAACTTGCCTTGGTGTCGAGGCCGGCACAGCGTGGTGGCTGACCTCCAGTGTTTAGCAAGTTATTCCCCAACGCGGAAGGCCACAACTTGCCTTGGTGTCGAGGCCGGCGCAGCGTGGTGGCTGGCCTCCAGTTTTTAGCAAGTTAATCCCCAACGCGAAAGGCCACAACTTGCCCTGGTGTCGAGGCCGGCACAGCGTGGTGGCTGGCCTCCAGAAAAAAGAATAAAGGGAGTTGCATTTTGTCACATATTGATTATAATAATCATATGGCTTCACTTTGTGAATACTTTACATTCTGTTTCTTCAGAAAACGCTTCTACTCTTCAAATCTCTTTCACACTTCAAAGGAGTCTCTCTGCTATGAAAATCACACTGCAGCTCAAAATCGAGTATCAAAAACTTTTGCTTACCAAGAAAAAACTTACTACTCAACTTCGTTCTT
>JBGUOI010000061.1:0-4775 GCA_045118075.1 Porcincola sp.
ATCCATTTTGTTGGGGTGGCGGGCCCCCCGATTTTTCAGGGAAACTGTATCTCTCGCTCAGAGCGCGACCGGTTTGCCGAATGTCGGTTTCACCACGGGGATCTGCGGGTATTCTGTTTTCATCAGCCTGCGCAGTCCTCTCAGATCGACGTTCCTCGTCACAGGCGGGAAGGCGTCGTCAAAGTGGGACAGGAGGATCCGCTTCGGATGCACCCGGTCGATCATCTCCCGCGCCCTCGCCTCCAGGTCGACAAAACCCTGGTACGGAAGGATGAGCAGGTCCGGATGATCCGGGTAGGTCTCCAGGTCAGCCGGCGCGAAATTCATGCTGCCGGCAAGCAGGATCTGCTTTCCCTCGGCTTCAATGCCGTAGACAAGCGTCTCGCCGCCCTCCGGGAAATGTGAGTGGGCGTATACGATAAAGGGAAGGTTGCGGATATGCCGCAGACACGAGGCGGGCTGCGCCATCCGGCGCAGCGTCCTGATCCCCCGCGGTACTTCCACGTGCTTTCCGCGGAAGACCCGTACGGTAAAGGGGCCCACCGGGATCTCCATGCCGGGCGCGACCACACATACCGTATCCGTGTCCTCCACATATTTTTCGAGCGTCCGCGCGGACACTTCCCCGCAGAAGACCGTCGGACCCGACATTTCCAGCAGCTCGGGCACAAAGAAAAGATGGTCAAAATGTCCGTGCGTGATAAAGATCACATCATACTCCGCAAACAGGTCAAGACTCTCCGGATGAGACCCGCCGATCAGCTCCGCGAAGGGATCAAAGAGGATCTTTCTTCCTTCCGATTCAATGGCGATCGATGCCGTGCCAAGCCAGGTGATCTTCATGCTGCCCCTCCTCTCTGCGGCTCCGCGGCGCATGGCGCCGTGCTGGCGCGTTCCACCAGCGTCCCGCCGATCAGGACCTTGCAGCCCTTCAGCTCGCTGTCCGCCATCGCGCTCTCCAGTGTCCTCACCGCCATGCGGCCGATCAGCGCCGTCGGGATGCGCATCGTGGTCAGCGCCGGCGAGGAAACGGCGGAATACACGATATCATCGAAGCCGATCACGCTGATATCCTCCGGGATGCGGATCTTCTTTTCCAGAAGTGCCTTCATCGCGCCCAGCGCGATCGTATCGTTGTCAGCGAACACACAGGGCGGCAAGGCGCGTCCCTCTTCCAGAAATTCCTTCATATCTTCATATGCGCCGAGCATGTACGGACGGAGCGGGAAAATATCCTCCTCACGCAGAGACAGGCCAAGCTCCCCGCAGCTACGCCTGAGCCCGTCCGCCCTGTCGTCAAAATTGCGGATGGGGATACTGCTGCGCAGGTATCCGATCCGGCTGTATCCCAGCCCGCGCAGGAAAGCCGCCGCCTCACGGACCGTCTCGTAATTGTCAATGGCAATGGCATTGCACGGGGAATGCCCCATCCGGTTATCCAGCACGACATAAGGGACCGGGATGCGGTCAAGAAGCGGATAAAGATCCCTGTCCAGCTCCGTGCCGAGCACGAATATGCCGCTCAGATCCGCAAAATCAATCGCGGCCAGGCTTCCCTCCAGGTTTTCCCGTGATACCTCAATGCGCAGGAGATAGCCTCTGCTGCGGCACTCCGCCTCGATAGAATCCAGGATAGAAGCGACGAACCCCGTGTTCTCCACAACGATAAATCCGCTCTTAATATATTTCAGGAAGAGCAGATGCTTTGGCGCCGCAGTCAGTCCGGCTTTTGGCGCGCCGTAATTATACTGCTGGAGCAGGGCAAGAATCTCCTGCCTTCTGGCGTCGCTGATGCCCGGCCTGTTGTTCAGGACCATGGAAACGGCAGCAGGCGATACGCCGGCCAGCTTTGCGATCTCTTTGATGGTCATTCTCTTGCCTCCAAAATCAGGGAAACACTTTTCGTGACTCACACCAGAAAAGTATACGCTTTTTTCTTTTACTAAACAAGTTCAGTTGCGGTCTTTTCTGTATAAACGGCATTCTGCACAAAACACCCATTCTTTTTTGTGTGATCTGTCAATTCTTTCGCGCTGTATTGACAGTATATAGGTAGAATGCTACAATTGTGCCGTGTAAAGGTTTTCCTGCTGACTGAACGATGTCAGCAAAAAACTAATATTTTTTAACAGGAGGGTTAGTTATGAAGAAAACAATGATCACAGCAGCAGCTTGTGTCATCGCCCTTACGGCAATGACCGGATCCGCTTTCGCGGATGATTACAAGATCGCCGTCGTGCCGAAGATGACCAACATCGGCTGGTTCCAGAGAATGGAAGAAGGCGTGAACGAGTACAACGAAGAGAACGGCACCGAGTATGTATACCGCGGCTCCGCCGAGGGCGCTGACCAGGCAAGCATTGTTGAGCAGATGCTGGCTGAGGACTGGGACGCGATCTGCGTCGTTCCGTTCGACTCCGAGTCTCTGGCTCCCGTTCTGGAGAAGGCCCGCGAGCAGGGCATCGTCGTCATCACGCACGAGGCCGCTTCCATGGATCCGAAGTATTTCGACTATGATATCGAAGCATTCGTCAATGCCGACTACGGCAAACATTTCGCTGAGGCGATCTCCGAATTCACCGGCGGCGAAGGCAAATACATCCAGTTCGTAGGCAGCCTGAACAGTGTTTCCCACAACGAGTGGTGCGACGCTGCCGACGAGTATTTCGCAGCAGAGACCTCCATGGAAAAGATCGGCCGCTATGAGACCGGCGACGACACGACCTCTTCCTACAACCAGACCAAGGAACTGCTTCAGGCAAATCCGGACATCGCGGCCATCGAAGGCTCCGCTTCCACCGATGTTGTCGGCGCGGCGCAGGCTGTTGACGAGCTCGGCCTCGGCGGCAAGGTTGCTGTTATCGGTACGTCCATGACCTCCATCGCCGGCAGCTATGTCGACAAGGGCGTCATCCAGACCTTCTCCGTCTGGGATCCCGCGAAGGCAGGCCAGGCAATGATCGAGCTGGCGAAGTACGTTCTGGATAACGAAGGTGCTGCTCCCGAGTCTCTTCCGGTCGAAGGCTATGAAGAGCTTACGCCCGACGGAACCGTTCTGTACGGCGGTGCCCGTGTTGACGTGAACAAGGACAACATGGCGGATTACGATTTCTGATCAGTCTGATCCTTTCGCGACAAATACCATATTGTAACGGAAACGTGTGACAGCGCATCCCCATACAGCAGCGGGTTGTTGTATGGGGATGTTTTAATGAGGTATGATTATGGCAAATGAAGTCTTCCTGAAGCTGTCGGGAATCAAGAAGTCCTTCGGCGGCGTGCACGCGCTGCGCGGCGTTGACCTGGAGATCCGCAGGGGCGAGATCCACTGCCTGGCCGGCGAGAACGGCTGCGGAAAATCCACCCTGATCAAAGCGATCTCGGGCGTCCATGAGCCGGACGAGGGCACGATCTGGATCGACGGCGAGGAAATGAAAAATATGAAGCCGATGGATGCCATCGGCAAAGGCATCCAGGTCATCTACCAGGACTTTGCTGTCTTCCCCAATCTGACCGTGGCGGAGAACATCGCGCTCAACGGTGAGTTAAAGAACAAAGCCCGGTTCGTGAACTGGAAGGATATCCACGAGGTGGCCGCGAAGGCCATGAGCCAAGTCGGCGCGAACATTGATCCCGATGTGCGCCTGGAGCGGCTTTCTGTCGCGAACAAGCAGCTGGTCGCCATCTGCCGCGCGATCGTCAATGACGCCAAGCTCCTCATCCTGGACGAACCCACGACCGCCCTGACGGCACGCGAGGTCGAAAAGCTCTGGGCGATCATCCGCTCCCTGAAGGAAAAAGGCATTGCCATCATGATCGTCAACCATAAGCTGGACGAGATCTACCAGATCGCGGACCGCCTGACGATCCTGCGCAACGGCGCCTATATCTCCAGCGGCGATATTACTGAATACGACCAGGCCCGCTTTACCAGGGACATGACCGGACACGATATCGTCGAAGACAAATACGCGCCTAAAAAAAGTACGGAAGAAGTCCTGCGCGTGGAGCATCTTAGCCGCAAGGGCAGCTTTGAGGATGTCTCCTTCACGATGTACCGCGGCGACGTTCTCGGCATCACCGGCCTGCTGGGCAGCGGCCGCGGAGAGATCGGCGAAGCGCTGTTCGGACTCGCCCCGGCCGACAGCGGCACGATCGTGCTCAACGGCAGGACCATCACGATCAAGAGCGTCAGCGACGCGATCGCCAACGAGATCGGCTACGTCCCCGAGGACCGTCTGACGCAGGGCCTTTTTATGGACCGTTCCATCCAGGACAACACGATCGCCGCTTCCATCCGCGCCTACATGAAAGGCGGCAAGCTCGATGAAAAGGGCATGGAGGACGCCACGAACCGCTGGATCAAAGAAATCGACATCAAAGCGCCCTCACCCAAGCCCGCGGTACGCACGCTCTCCGGCGGAAACGCGCAGAAGGTGGTCTTCGCAAAGTGGCTGAACACCAACCCGAAGCTGTTCATTCTTGACGGCCCCACGGTGGGCGTCGACATTGGCGCGAAGGCTGAGATTCATGCAATTCTGCACGATCTGGCCGCAAAGGGCATCTGCATCATCGTGATCTCCGACGACCTGCCGGAGCTGGTCCAGAACTGCAACCGGATTCTTGTGATGAAGGACGGAAAATGCGCGGGCCTGATCGACAACAGTATTGACGAAGTATCCCTCGGCAAGATGCTGATCGGCGCATAGAAAGGAGGAAACGAGCATGGAAAAAAAGCAGAAACTCATGCTGGGGCTGACCAGTACGCCCATGAT
>JBGUOI010000062.1:0-4972 GCA_045118075.1 Porcincola sp.
AGAAGGAACATTGAAACCGAGCGTTGAAACTGAGGTCAAACTAGCGTTAGCGGAAAAGCGGAAAAAACAAATCGACCAAAAACAAATCGCTGCAGTTCAGATAAACGACGATATCGATATGATCCATATAGGCTAATGCCTTGGAAAGACCTGGTGGCATCAGGGAGTCATGTCTGAGGCCCTGAAAGCGGCAATGGATTTCTTTTTTGATAAAGTGGGAGCGAAAAAAAACGCTTCCCATCTGACTGAAAAAAGCATATAATAGCGACCATAGTTAAATTAATAACAAACCAACCGGCAGATCTAGAAAGGGTGATGGATCAAAATGTCAGAAAAGAACAAAGAAATGACCGCGACCGCCGTCAATCAGCTCGAGGCGAAACTGGCAGTAATGCGTGCAGCTCAGCGCGAGTTCGGAAAGTATTCGCAGGAACAGGTTGATAAGATCTTCCAGGCGGCGGCTATGGCGGCAAACAAAGCGAGGATCCCCCTTGCCAGAATGGCTGTGGAAGAGACCGGCATGGGCGTGATGGAAGACAAGATCATCAAGAACCACTATGCCGCAGAGTATATTTACAATGCTTACCGCCATGCCAGGACCTGCGGCGTGATCGAAGAGGATCCGGCCAACGGCATTAAAAAGATCGCGGAGCCGATCGGGCTGGTGGCGGCGGTCATTCCCACCACGAACCCCACTTCCACAGCGATCTTCAAAACACTGATCTGCCTGAAGACCCGCAATGCGATCATTATCAGCCCTCATCCCAGGGCGAAGAAGAGCACCATCGAAGCGGCGAGGATCGTCTATGAGGCGGCGGTTGCAGCCGGTGCTCCCAAAGACATCATCGGCTGGATCGAGGAGCCTTCCCTGGAACTTACCGATAAGGTCATGAAGGAAGCGGACATTATACTCGCGACCGGCGGACCGGGTATGGTGCGGGCAGCCTACTCCTCCGGCAAGCCCGCCCTGGGCGTCGGTGCAGGCAATGTTCCCGTCATCATCGACAGCAGCGCCGATATCCGGCTGGCCGTCAACTCGATCATCCACTCCAAGACGTTCGACAACGGCATGATCTGCGCTTCCGAGCAGTCGGTGACGGTGCTGGCGGACATCTATGATGAGGTGAGGGACGAGTTTGAACGCCGCGGCTGCTACTTCCTGAAGGGAGACGAGATCGGGAAGGTAGGCAATACTGTGATCATCAACGGCGGCGTGAACGCGAAGATCGTCGGCCAGAGCGCCTATACCATTGCCGGATTGGCAGGGGTAAAGGTCCCGGAAAAGACCAAGATCCTGATCGGTGAGGTCACAAGTACCGATATCTCCGAGCCTTTTGCCCACGAGAAACTCAGCCCGGTGCTGGCGATGTACAAGGCTGCGGATTTCGAAGACGCGCTGGAAAAATCAGAGCAGCTTCTGATGGACGGCGGCCCCGGCCACACAGCCTCTCTCTTTATCGACACTTCCGAAAAGGAGAAGATGGCGGAGCACGCCAGGCGCATGCATGCCTGCCGGATCGTGATCAACACGCCTTCCAGCCACGGCGGGATAGGAGACCTTTACAACTTCAGGCTCACTCCTTCCCTGACACTGGGCTGCGGCAGCTGGGGCGGCAACAGCGTGTCCCATAACGTCGGCGCATTTGATCTTCTGAACATCAAGACAGTGGCTGAAAGGAGAGAGAACATGCTTTGGCTGCGGCTGCCTGAAAAGGTATATTTCAAGCGCGGATGCATGGGCACGGCGCTGGATGAGCTGGGAACGGTGATGAAGAAGCGCAAGGCTTTCATCGTCACTGACCAGTTCCTGTATCATAACGGATATGTCAAACCCATCGAGGATAAGCTGAATGAGATGAATATCCGGCACAGCTGCTTCTGGGATGTGGCTCCGGACCCGACACTGCAGTGTGCGCTGGAGGGCGTGAAGCAGATCCGTTCCTTCGAGCCGGACGTGATCATAGCCCTCGGCGGCGGATCCGCTATGGACGCGGCGAAGATCATGTGGGTGCTGTACGAGTATCCGGATGCGTCCTTCGAGGATATGGCCATGGACTTCATGGATATCAGGAAGAGGGTCTACACCTATCCGGAGATGGGCAAAAAAGCATATTTCGTGGCGATACCGACATCCTCCGGTACCGGAAGCGAGGTGACGCCCTTCGCGATCATTACAGATGCCGAGACCGGTACCAAGTGGCCGCTGGCTGATTATGAGCTGATGCCGGATATGGCCATCGTGGATGCGAACAACATGATGAACCAGCCTAAGGGCCTGACCAGCGCATCGGGTATTGACGTGATGACCCATGCTCTGGAGGCATATGTTTCCGTGATGGCTTCCGATATGACTGACGGCATCGCTCTCAAGGCGACGAAGCTGGTGTTTGACAACCTGCCGGCTGCCTATGAGCTTGGCGCGAAAGCCCCCAGGGCCAGGGAACATATGGCGATGGCATCGACCCTGGCAGGCGAGGCGTTTGCCAATGCCTTCCTGGGACTGAACCATTCGATGGCCCACAAACTGGGCGCCTATCACCACATCCCGCACGGTGTGGCAAACGCTCTGGTCCTGACCTATGTTATGCGCTACAACGCCAGCGAGGTCCCGACAAAGATGGGTACCTTCCCGCAGTACGAATACCCGCATACGTTAGAGAGGTACTGCGATATCGCCCGCTATAACGGCCTGTCAGGAAAGGATGACAAGAAGACCTTCGATATGCTGATCGACAAGCTTGAGGAACTCAAGAAAACGATCGGCATCCCTGCTTCGATCAAAGATTTTGGCGTGAAGGAGGAGGATTTCCTGGCCACGCTGGATGAGATGACGGAGAACGCCTTCAACGACCAGTGCACCGGAGCAAATCCCCGCTATCCGCTGATGAGCGAGATCAGGCAGCTCTATCTGCTGGCGTACTACGGGAAACCCACCAAAGAGGCAGAGAAAATCTGACAGATCAGGAACCATCGAATATAAAGGAGGGTTTGAAATGGCCGAAAGGATCGTAATAGAACAGACCGCGAACAAGGTGGTCTACCGGGAAGGCAGCCGGATCGTCAAGGAGTTCACGGCGTCCCATCCGATGTCCCTTGTGATGAATGAGGCTTATATCCATGCCTGCGTGGAAGACGCGGGCGTACCGGTGCCGAAACTGCTGGGCGTGACGCCGTCAGAGAACGGCGGCTGGAAAATAGCCATGGAGTATGTGTCCGGCAAGACCCTGGCGGAGCTGATGGATGAGAATCCGGACAAAGCGGATGAATACCTGGAGAAGCTGGTGGATATCCAGCTTGAGGTCGGAAAGTACCGCGTACCGAACCTGCGCAACACCCGCCGGAAAATGGCGGATGCTATCCAGACGCTTAGCGAGATCGACGCCAGCACCCGCTATGAGCTGATGCAGCGGATCCACGGCATGGCGCCGCATACGAAGCTTTGCCACGGAGACCTGGTGCCGTCGAACATCGTTATGCATGAGGACGGGAGCTGGTGCATCCTCGACTGGGCGCATGCCAGTTCAGGAAATGCCGGCGCCGACGCCGCGATCACGTACCTGCGTTTTTCGCTTGAGCGTCCGCAGCTGGCGGACAGTTACCTGCGGCTGTTCTGCAAAAAGGCGGATATGGCTATCCAGTACGTACAGACCTGGATGCCGGTCGTGGCGGCCCAGCAGCTGGCCAAGCACAAGGAAGCCGAGAAGGAACTGCTGGAGAAGTGGATCAGTGTGGCAGAGTATCAATGATACCTGCCCTGACGGATGAAAAAGCAGTTTAATATTACGAAGCAGATATTCAGGGGCTGCCGCACGAAATCAGTGCGGCGGCCTTTTTTTGTTTATGACAATCATAATTCTCGCGAAGCGTGAATTCTGCTGCAGGATGCGGCATAAAAAATTATTTTCTAGTCTGCACAAGAAGGAAAAGAAAGAACGTGCAGCTAAACCGATGTTTTTGTTGAACTGGCTCAAAAAAGCCTTTATGATAAAGAACTGGGATGCATGAAGGTACGCATGATCAGCTCCTGTTCGTCCGAACAACAGGCCGGACATAAATCGGAAGGCGAAAAGAGGAGAGTTGTGCGTATATATAAACCGAGACATGCAGTGAATAATCCTGCGACATATTTTCAGCGCGGACGAAAGTATACAATAAGGAGGCAAAATCTTGATTCAGGTAGAAGGTTTTACCAAAAGGTACGGTGAACGCGATGTGGTAAAGAACCTTTCATTCTCAGTGGAGGATGGTTCTATTACCGGTTTCATCGGCCATAACGGTGCGGGAAAATCGACCACGATCAAAGCGATCACCGGTGTGATCAGGCCGACCGCGGGTACGATCACGATCAATGGAATCGACATTGTAAAAGAACCGCAGAAAGCGAAATTTCAGTTTGGGTATGTGTCCGACAGCCCGGATCATTTTCTCAGGCTTAAGGGAATAGAATACCTTCACTTTATGGCGGATATCTATGATACTCCCTCAGAGGGAAGAGGCGATTTTATTGAGAATTATGCGAATCGCTTCGGGATATATGATGCGCTTAACAGCCAGATTCTTTCCTACTCACACGGAATGCGCCAGAAGATCATGATCATGGGAGCGCTGATCCATGACCCCTCGGTCTGGATACTGGACGAACCCCTGACAGGTCTTGATCCGCAGTCTGCATTTGAATTAAAAAAAATGATGCGTGAGCACGCGGAAAAAGGGAAGTCTGTTTTCTTTTCCACACACGTGCTGGAAGTGGCGGAAAAACTGTGTGACGAGATCTGCATTATTAAAAACGGAGAACTGCTGTATACCGGTACTCTCGATAATCTGAGAGAAACACATAAGACACAGGCATCTTTGGAGAATATTTTCCTTGAGTTGACAGATGTTAAATAGGTAATTGCGAAACTCGCTCCGTGAGTTAGCAATCCTGAACAAAACAAGGTCGAAATTCGGCTATGCCGGATTTCATTGATCA
>JBGUOI010000063.1:0-12258 GCA_045118075.1 Porcincola sp.
CTTCATACCATTCTCATCATATCCATCCACCAGGTTCGTCAGCGGCCTTGCCCCTGCTTCCACAAGCTTCCGGTTCACCGCCGGCACCGACAGTTTCCACCACATTTCCAGTGCGTAGCGGTACAGTGCCATATCCGTTGTATCCAGGAATTTGCTCGGCCCGGTCCTTATATATTCCCCGCTCACATCCGGAGGCAGGTGAAGACCGATGCAGAATGCAACGATCTCACTGATCTGGAATACCCGTGTGGAATCATTCCGCAGATTCTTGATCGTCTCCTCCGAAAGGCCGGTTTCATCGGCCAGTTTCTGGATCGTCATTTTCTTCTGCTTCATCAGGTGCACGGTCATCTGGTTGAAATTCATTAGGAGCATCCCGGTTTCGGCTCTCTGCTTCTCAATCTGCTTTCTGAGAGCGAGCCCTTCTGCTGTCAGCGGGCTTTCCCCGTTCCTGCCGACGTATTTAATGTCCTTCCTGCCCCGGCCGACGCCTTTTCGAAGCACGCCGTTGATGACGCGGGTAAGGGCATTGTCATATTCATACCGGAAAACCAGGCAGCACGCGGCCATATTTTCCCTGGCATTGCTTTTGAGATGCGATATGCCGAACCGGTCCGTGAAAACATATTCCGGGTGGTTCAGGCAGTAATGGCCCTCCGCGTACACATACAGCCCGCTGTCGATAATCGCCCGGAACTTCTCGTTCCTCAGGTATTCGCGGATGCCTTCTTCCTCACTGATCGTGTAGGTCTCATTATCCTTCAGGTTGGATAAATAGGACGGGATAAGCTTTCCGTCCACAGACTGCATAATGCCCCGTGCCTCCGTAAACCCGAAATCGACCAAGCGGGACTGGGCCATTTTCTTAGTAGTCCCGTAATACGCGGCCATCTCATCGATCAGCCGTCGCATATTTTCCAGGTTACGGATTCCTCCGTAATAGGCGAGCAGCCTCCTTGCATGGTCGTTACCGTTCGTCTGTTCAATCATCAGATATCCCGGGAACTTGTTGGCATGCATTTCCATGATATCCACCGGCGTCCATCTGTCGTGGGAAGCCGCTGGATCCGAATATCTCTTGCACATATAGGAGCAGTACTCATGTCCATGGGTTTTCTGGAGCATGAAATACGCTGTGGCGAAATACTTATGGGCTCCTTCATGTGCTACTGTGGAGTTCCGCTGGCCCGGCTTGTCAGCCAATTCCCGGTTAATGATGACCGTTCCGGGATTGATATCCCTCTTCCGGGGTTCCCCTGTCTCAGGATCAATAATGACCGCCGTGCCGAAGCCAAAGAAATACTCACCGAGTGCACCTTCCTCCGGGAATACACCTTCAAAGATTGTACTCTTCATTGCCCTGACCCATACCGCTGGATCAATCGGCACATCTTTTCCATAAGATTTTGGGTAGTAATTCTTTCGGATGCAGGCCGCTATGGCAATATAGTCCGCATCTGTTAAGACCGGCAGCAGATATTTATCTGCCGGGATAGCACCTTCTACGTTCCGCAGGGCGTTTTTCTCATTCAGTATAACCGTCTCGAATACACATGTCAGGTGGCATGGCACCAGGTTGAAACAGTAGCGCAGCCGCAGTTCCGGCTTGATGTTGTAATTCCTGCGCAGGTTGTTCTTCCCCGGTACGACCTCCTCAATCCGGATCCTGGTCTGCACAAAAATATCAACCAGGAAATCATTCAGCGGCTGGTTAAAAATGGATTCCGGCCGGATAATCCGGCATTCATTCACCCATATATTGGATACAGCCCAGTCCCTGCCGTCCTTCTCCTTTTTCTGGAACCTTCCCGGATGTTTTCCTATAAATTGCTTCAGGTCGTCGGCAAACGACCTGTGGTAGACCTTTGTCAGGACGTCGATCACGGTATAAGGCTTAAATGATTCGTCAATCCTGGTACGGTACATCTCCTCCCGCTCCTGCTCCGTATAATGCTTTTTCGGAACAAAAGCATGCGGGCTCTGTATGATAACAGCTTCACTCAACTCCATCCACTCCTTTGTATTCGTCCCGGCTGTCACCGGTGCTTATTCTGCCTTCACAGTATCATACTCCCCTGCGGCGGATACCGCGTTTTGGATTATAGCACATTTATTTTGTGTTGTAAATTCGTTTTTATGCTTTACAATCTTATTTTATTGTGTTATGATGTGTGCAAGAGGCGGAAAAGGAGGGATTTTTATGGCACGCCGCACTTTTGACCGGTCCACTTCCGGCGAAGGGAACGTAATCGACATGAAAACAGGAAAGCCCGTGGAAAGGCCGACACTCCCGGTTATCTGTGAACGGATCCGGTATTATCGTGAACTGATCGGGATGGAACAGAAGGAACTTGCCAGACGGATCGGCGTTACCGGCAACTCTGTATCAAACTGGGAAAACGGGAGAGCACGTCCGGACATTAACCTGATCCCGGAGATCTGCAGGGTGCTTCATGTCACCCTCTATGAGCTTTTTGACATGGATGATCCAACCATTACCCTCACTGCCGGCGAGCAGATACATATCGACTCCTACCGGCAGCTCACAAAGGGACACCGATTTGCTGTAGACCGCCTGACAGACGATCTGATCAGCGTCCAGATCGCGGAATCCTGTCCCGACATCAGCCAGCTGCAGTTCTTTGAGAAGTCCCTGGCCGCCGGCATCGGCGACCCCACGGAATTTGAAGAGGAAAGCATTCCTATCTTCGTCTATACCGACAGGATCAATGTCCGTGCCAACTGTGTTTTCACCGTTAACGGTGACAGCATGGAGCCCGCCTATCACAATGGTGATCTGGTGCTGGTCGAGCGGATCCCGGATGGTCCGGACCTTGCAGAAGGCGAGACCGGTGCCTTTATCGTGGGAAATGAGACCTACATCAAAGATTTCTATGAAGACGGCCTGCATTCCCTGAATCCGAAGTACCCGGTCATGACCTTCCATGGGGAAGAAGCGGTTTACCTGATCGGCAGGGTGCTTGGCATACTGGATCCCTCCGCAATCGCAGCGGAAACAGATGTCGAAAAGTATATGGCCATTCATCCGGAAGAATCATAAAGGAAGAAACATTTCCGTTATTCCTTCCCGCCGGTAAGCGTGGAAGATCCATAACGGGTTGGCGTAAGAAGCAGGCACTGGCACAGGATCTGCCCTGTTCGGGTATGCCTGTTTCTTTTTTACCCTGTCCAAGAACATATGTTCCCAGCAGGCTGCAGTTATGATTATCTCAAGTGTTTCAAAGGAGGTACGCCATGAAGGGTTATGTTACAGCGATGGGCTACATGGGCTATGTGGAAGGCCGATATCTGCTCTTCTGCTCCGAATCTGACTATGTGGATTATATGAGAGAACTGACAGAAATGGACACACCCGCTGAAGCGGCATAAGAAAGGAACTATTATGAAAATCTGCATTTGTGAAAGTTGTCGTTACACGTTCCGATATCCGATCCTTCCTCCATCCTGCCCGGATTGCGGAAAAGAAAACTTACGACCTGCAAACAGGGAGGAGATCAAAGAATTCCACCGGTTTCAGAGGATATTGGCGGAAGAGATCCGGATGGGGCTGTATGCAGCGACAGGGTAACCGCCTATGGATAAAAATGATTTAGACACTACCATCGGTTATATACCAATGCCGGCCGATTTCCCATACCGAACCATCTTTCTGAAAGGGAGACCGCAACACGAAAAATATGATGACTTCTGGCGCAGGCACCCGCCGATGGATCCGGTGCACCGGGCAAAGATCTTCGCGCCGTTTGACGCCCTTGCTGGATTTGGTGACTGTATCGCAAGTAAGGAGATCCAGTACTGCAGCCGGAGAGATCTCAGTGAAGGAGAACGGGAAGAGCTTGACCGGAAGCTGGTTGTCCTGCAGCGTTTGACATGTAATGGAAAAGAGGCACGAAAGAACCGGCCACAGATCACAGTTCAGTACTTTTCTCCCTGCACAGATACCTGTAACTCCGCTTATGGGACTGGCGGAACCTATAAGACCAAAACCGGCATCTGTTGGAAAATCGATCCTATTTACAGAACCATAAAGCTGGACGAAACCATCATTTCCATCGAAGATATTTCCGATATCAGCGGTGACTTGTTCGAAACCCTGGATGATGATATACCGTAGAAGAGAAATGCGAAAAAGAAAGGAGGGCGCCATGGAAGAACAGATGAGTTTATTTCCGGAAGCGGAAGACAGGCGTCCTCCTCAGTCCGTCACCTGGAATGGATGGCACGGGTGTAATCCCTGTTCAAGCGGCTGTCTGCATTGTTACATGATGCGCCGTGACAAAGAATACGGCAAGGATCCGACCAAAGTCCACAAGACCGCGAACTTCAACCTGCCTGTACGCAGGTACCGCAGCGGAGAATACAAAGGGCTGTATAAGATCCCTTCCGGATCCACCATTTTCACCTGTTTCACTTCGGACTTCTTCCATCCGGCAGCCGATGAATGGCGGGCCGAAGCCTGGGCCATGATGAGGGAACGCAACGACTGTAATTTCTTCATGGTCACAAAACGGCCGGAAAGGATTGCGGCCGCGCTGCCTGCAGACTGGGGAGAAGCAGGTTATGATAATGTTCAGATCAGTTGCACCTGCGAGAACCAGTACTGGGCTGACCGCCGGCTGCCGGTTTTCCTGTCTCTCCCCCTCCCACATAAATCCATCACGCACGAACCGATGCTGGAACGGATCAACATCCGGAAGTACCTGAAGGAATACGGGGAAGAGATCGAAAGCGTCAGCTGCGGCGGGGAGTCCGGCCCGGAGGCAAGGATCTGCGATTATGCCTGGGTGCTGGATACGCACATGCAGTGCGTGGAATACAGCGTCCCGTTTTACTACCACCAGACCGGCGCCAGGCTGCGGAAGGGAAATAAGGTTTATGAGATCCCCAGGGAACACCAGCACACCCAGGCACATAAGGCACACCTGGATTTCGACGGCACACGGCTCCCCGCCTGGGATGAGCCGGATACGGAGGCGGACTGAAATATAATTATTCAGCCTGGCGAAAAAGTGTCATCACCGAAGCAGGCCTCATGGATTGAGCCGCAAATGCGGCTGGATCTGTAACCCACCCCCTTAGATTATTCCTTCCCCGGCAAGGCGTATCAGATTTGATACACCTTGCCGAGTTCTTTTTCTTCAGGAAAGCAACCATGTCTTCGCCAACAGATTCAGGTAAGCGACCTGCACGGCAATCCACTCCCCTATTATGGGAAGTAGGCAAAGTCCTGCCCCTGTTCCGATCATCCGCCACATCATCTGCACGGGCTCATGCCCCATCAAATAACTCAGGATACCTGTTATGATAAAGACGCCGCCGGCCAGCGCAAATATAATTGATACCATACTGGCTGCAGCTGTACAGATCCACTGGATTACCGTCAGGCACAGAATCACCGGCAATAGGAATATTTTCAACAGGACTTTCCCGATCAATAATACCGCTCTCATGACTGTTCCTCCGTAAAGCATCTGGTTTCAATGCAGCTGATTACATCAGACATACATGTGACATCCGGATGGGCAATGAATATCTGCTCGATTTTTCCCCGCTGCTCCCTGGCGCATGTGAATTCCATCGGCTCAATATTGTCCCCGAAGAATCGCACATGAAATTGAGTCAGGTCATTTTCATCCTGGAAGAATTCGGCGCGGTTATAGTCTTCGATGATTCTGAATTTATCCGGCACCCCCGTCAAACGTCCCCGCCAGATGTACTCCGTAGACTGGTAGCCTCTCTGCACCGGTTCCGCAAGCTCCGGGATCCGCCATTGGCTTCCTACCTTCACCGCACTTCGTATCTTTCCCCGCCGGATCCGCGTCACTGCCGTCACATGCTCCACCTTGTGAAGAGCTGCATATTCTTCCACGGTCAGCAGTTTCGTTTTCAGACAGGCGATTTCATAGCCCTCATCCTTCGTAAAAAATACGGACTCCTTCATCAGGCTGCGCGGGGCTTCCCTGTAGTGATTGAGGTAAAGGTAGATCCCTCCCCCACGCAGAACAATGGCATAAGCCCAATGTCCGGCGGGACAATCGAAAAGAATATGCTTCTGCAGCATTGCCCGGAATTCCCTGACCAGTCTCACAACACGATCGCAGTATTCTCTGCTGTATGCTTCTCTTCCCACAGTCCACACTTCTCCCAGATAGTCCAGGGCACGGAACACATCCACCGCCGTTTTTATATAATCCTCCGCAAACAATTGATCCAGATCCAATGTCTTTGCATTCACCATCGGTTTAATCCTCCTCTCGCCAGGCCCCATACAAATCATGATTAACCTCTGCCGAATAATAATGCCCGATTGTCGATGGCGCATTATACAAGGCAGCCAACAGATATTGTTTAATGTTTCTCACCTTCGTCGTATTTTTCTTCATGCACTCAAACACGTACTGCACATGCATCATATCCAGCTTCAGAAGCCTGCTTTTGACAATCTCCACCGGGACAGGCTCCCCTCCGACAACCACCCGTTTTCGTTTGGAACAGATCGTGTCCACCATCAATGCAACCAGTCCGTCCACATCCTCCTTCCGGTAAGTCTGACAGAGAATGTCATACTCAATATTCTCCCTGACCAAATCCTGATATGCGTGGTAGATCTCAATCTCATCCTCATCAGATCCTTCTCCTGCATTGTGTCCGCCTATAGCAGATTGATTGGATTGAGTCTCACTCCATTCAGTCTCTTTTTCATCAGTCTTGTTATAATCAGTATTATTACATTCTGCTTCGTATACTTCTTGAAGTTGAAATTCTGGACTTTCTGAAGTCTGCGGATCATACTTCCTGAAGTCTGTTTTCTGGACTTCTGCAAGTCTATCTTCTGGACTTCCTGAAGTATGATTTTTGGACTTCTGTGGATTTTGGGGGCTTTCCGTGGCTTCCGGTTCATCATCATGGAGCATAAAGTTCTTCACATAGATAATATTGGCCTTGCCCAGCCCCAGACGCTTCTTCTCAATCAGCCCGATTCCTTTTTGTGAATCCAGTTCTGCCATAATCTTTACCGCCGTCTGCTTGCAGCAGCCCATCAGTTCCCGGGCATCATCGATCGTGAAAATGATATACACGCGATCCTCTTCATCAAACCATTTATTCTTGACAGACAATGCCATCCGGTCCAGCATCAGCCCATAGAGTACTTTTGCCTCACAGGACAGCTTCTTAAAAAAGGGATCCGTAAAAAGGATCTTCGGAATCCGATAGAAGCTGTATGCCTCCGCCTGCATTCCGTAATAGTAGTCAAATTTTGCCGTGCGACTCACGAGATCACCCCCTTCCCTTTATGAATCTTTATCGCCGTCGCTTTATTCCTGCTCGCTCTTCCATCGTTCGAGGAGCGCATATATTATTTCCTCGATTTGTTCTCCGTCATACTCCGGAGGGAAAATCCCGTCGATTCGCTTTGATTTCAATGTCACTTTCCTCCGGTAACCATTTCCGAGAATCAGTGTTTCCGCACTGTCGAGCGTCAACACATGATCCTCATTCTGATCCCTCAGTTGCTGGGCGGTGCGGCCTGACGGCAGTTTCCTGTACTGCTGATAAATCTTCAGAACCCACCCCTGCTCCTGTTCGCTCAGAAAGCTGATCCAGTACCCTGCCTGCGTTGTCAGTTTGCCGTTGTCAATCAGATCCAACAGATCCTTGTGCAGGAATGTCAGCCGTATATATCGCTGAACCTTCCTGGCATTATCGCCGTATTTCTTCCCTACCGCTTCCGGTGCGGAAGCACCTCGTTTCCCCTGATGCTTCAACGTTTCCATCTGAAGCCGGTACGCCCTCGCTTTCTCGCTGGGCAGTATATTCGTCCGCTGTATATTGCTGTAGATCATGATGTCTACCGCGTCCTCATCGGACAGTTCGCGGATCAGGACAGGGACTTTGAAAAGTCCGGCAATCTCAGCAGCGTGTTTCCGCCTGTGACCGGAGATGATCTCGTAGCCTCCGCCATCTTTTGGTCTTACTGTCAAAGGAACCAGAATACCTTTGTCCCGAACGCTCTGTACAAGCTCCGCCATATCCTCATCGTCTTTGACATGAAACGGATGATTTTCAAAATCATGGAGTTCCCTGGTCATCACTTCAACCGCATCCGCCTGCATGGGAGTTTCTCCGAAAAGATCATCATAAGAATTCAGTTTGATCTCCGGCTTACTCCGTTTCGCTGTTCTACCTGCCATCTCCTTTCACCTCCCCAGCCAGATTTCTGTATGCTTCCGCCACTTTCCCACGTGGATCATAAGTAAAAATGCTGCAGCCGGATGCACTTGCTTCCGAGGCCCGCACCGAAAACGGGATCTGTGTCTGGAAGATCCGGATGTGATTTCCGTAGGTTTCATAGATCAGGGAAATGATTTCCTTCGCATAATTCGTCCTGGCATCTACCATCGACAGCAAAATCCCCTCCATTTTCAGTCTCCGGTTGATCTGCCTTCTGACTTTACTCACCGTCAAAAGAAACTGCTCCAGCCCCTTAGCCGGAAGATAGGCAGCCTGCACCGGGGTTATAATTTCATCCGCCGCAGCGAGCGCATTGATTGTCAGCATACCGAGAGAAGGCATACAGTCGATAATGGTATAGGTATATTGCTTCCGTAATTCCTGAATAGCCATTTTCAGAAACAGTTCCCTGCTCATCAGGTTCACCATGGAAACCTCAAGCCCGGCCAGCTCAATATTTCCCGGAATTAGATCCAGCCCCTCTTCGTGGTGCAGGATGGCTCCCTTCAAACTTCGCGACAAATTGTCGCGAAGTTCAGGATCTTCCGTCTCCCTCTCATCCACCCCGGCAAATTCTTCTAAATTTCGACGCCCGTCAAAACCGCTGGAGCAACTTTGCGACAAATTGTCGCAAAGTTGGATTTCCGACTTCAGAACCTCCGCGATGGTGCATTCCAATTCGTCAGGATTTCGGTAGCCGAAGCTCTGAGTCAGATTTCCCTGCGGATCCAAATCGATCAGACAGACTTTTTCTCCGGCCTGCGCCAGCGCCGTCCCCAGGTTCACGCAGGTGGTTGTTTTGCCCACGCCGCCTTTTTGATTACCTACACAAATCACCTTGCCCATTTTCCGCTCCTTTTTTCCAAAATATGTACTTTATGTACGAGTTTCTTTTGACAGCTACAAGACAACAAAAAAGAGAGATATTTCCCATGTTTTTGGAAAATATCTCTCTGCGAATTGTGTTCTTCACACAACGATTATCTTGATTTCCGTCCGTATTAGTCCATATTAGGGCATTATTTTTATGTACTAAATATGTACTGGCAAGGATCGGATTCGCCAAAACCACTATATATTGTGGTGTATTGGTCCATATCGGTGCAATATCTTGTGGTTACTCCTTGATGGACTTCATTGTCGGGAAAACCTTCCTGTCTTCCTCCACCTTTGTCCATCACAGTCCATATTGTGTAATTTCGGCATATATCCTTTTCTGCCGCCCGGTCCACCAAAGTCCATATTTGTCCATTATTTTTATGTACCAAATATGTACTACGGAGGAAATCTATGTACTGATCATACATGAGATATTTCCAAGCAGTATGTGTCAAAAAATGTCCTTCCCGTTCTGCAGGGCTTTGATTGCAGCGTGCTTGACTTCGTCCGTTGCTTCTGCGTAAATGTCCAAAGTCGTCTGGATATCTGCGTGACCCATGATTTCCTGAATTGCCTTCACATTGGTTTCCCTCTCACAGAGCCTTGTACAAAATGTATGCCTCATGTGATGACAGGTAAAATGCGGGATCAGAAGAGGCTTGCGCTTTGCTTTTGCCGCCTTCAGCAATTCATCATCATTGTAGCTGGTATATACCCTCTTGATAGCCCGGTTGATCGGACCCTGATGCAGAACACCGCCGAAGCGGTTCCGGAAAATGAAGCCCTTCATGCCATCCACTTCCGCAGTGCAAAATCCGGTTTCCTCCTGATGAGCATATTCCGCTTTCAATGCATCGTATACTTCATCCATCATCGGAATGATCCGGAAACCTTTCTCTGTCTTTGGAGTGGTAATGTGAAATGTCTCATTTCCGCCATCACCATCCCAACGGGCATACACAAGATTATGGTTCACGCTGATCTCACGCTTTTCGAAATCCACATCTTCCCACCTGAGCCCGCACACTTCACTGACACGCATTCCGGTTCCGAAGAATACCGTAAATAACGGCAACCAGTGATTGTACTGGAGATGGTTTTCCGTAAAATCCATAAAAGCGGTTGTCTGCTCAATGGTCAGCGCATGTCTTGTACCCTTATCCCAGAGCCGGCTCTTTTTGATTTCGGTCATCACGCCCGATGTCGGATTTGTCCGGATGATCCCATCCCGGATTCCCATCTGAAATACCGGATGGAGCACCGTGTGTACATTATCTACAGTCAGAGGTTTAACACCCCACTCATTCATCAGCTGATAGTAAAAGAACTTGATGTCGGAATACTTGATATCCTTCAACAGTCTTTTTCCGATCGTGTCTCTGACGAAGTGATCGTAGATGTAGTTGTAATTCGCTTTTGTGGTTGGCTTGATGTCGTACTTGAGGGAAATGTATCGATCATAAGCATAGTTCAAAGTGGTATTCCCGGCGACATAGGTCTGGATGTTATCCAGGCGGTCCCTCGTCACTTCATCTTCTTTCTTCCTGAGATCCACGATATTATTCGCATACAGCGTATGTGTCTGTCCCAGCGGATCCCGATATTGATAGATATACAGGTTTTTGTCCGGCCGGTAGCTTTCTCCTCTCCGTAAAACCCGACCCTTTGGATCTTTTCGTGCCATGTCTTTCTCTCCTTTTTCATAAGGTTGAGAAAGAGCACATTCAACGTCCGGTTTGTTGTTCTTCTTTCTGCTTTAACAATTTGAAGCCGTCCAACAATGTTTTCGTCATCGTCTGTTCATGTTCGGAGGCGTAGGCTGCGATTTCTTCATATACATCTTTGGTCATACGAATCGTCACATTCTTTACCTTTGGATTATCTGATTTTGGTCTTCCCATTACAGCCATATCCGAACCCTCCGATCAATTCCATTTCTATTATACTTTTTGTCATGCAGAAAGTCAATCGGATTTGATCGCTGTTCTCTTTCTCATAATTGCCTTGTAATTGTCACACTCGAAATGTTTCCAGATATTCTTCGAAGATTTTCGTGTTGACCAATGAAAGGCGGTTGATCTTATAAACAGCTCCGGCCTCCGCCGCCAGTTTCATAAACGTATGTCTGCACATAGAATACAATTCCGCTCCCTCATCGTATCGGACATAAATCTTTGGTCTTGCGGCTTCCTTCTTCTTCTGATGTTTCGCTCTCAGTTCTTCTCTGTTTGCCTCCGGATCAAAATGATCATCATAATAGCTTCTTGCCATTTGCATCTCCTCCGTTCTTTGATTACGGAATCGGAAGTAACCACATAGCAGAAATTGAAATAGTACTTCCCTTCCACTAACCCCAAGAGGGGCAGGGGTAAGGAAAACATCTGCCGACAAAATAGTTCAAAAACATTTTTTCTCCGAAATCAGTCTTTCCTCAAAGCCGCTCCCCCTATGGTTATTAGGAGGAGACAATTCTTCGCATTTCACATCTCTGAGGAGCCATAACTTTCTTAGGGCAAGATTCGCCTGCAGACCACACTTTCCGCATTTTGCGTTTTGTGCGTTCCTCGGCAACCTTGATGGGGATAACGCTCCCCATACCCTCTGTATTCATTTTCCATCTCATTTCGTCGCAGGTGCCAATCCGGAAAATGGTTTTTGGCTCCACTTTGAAAAGTGTCGCAGCGATGAATTTCATCTTCCATGAAACTCATCGGCCATGCAGGAAGCATGGAAAAGCGCTGTGCGTTCACAGCAGGAAGGAGCATTTATGCCTAATCGCAAAAAACCTATCGAACTGAAGAAATCGCATATCCTGAAGATCCGCCTGGATGATATTCAATACGCTGCCATTCAGGAACTTGCCAGGGAAGCAGGAATGTGCATGACGGAATACATCCGCCACCAGGCTGTCTATGGGAAAGTGGAGATCCACAATCATATCGTGGCAGATTTTCCGAAGCTGGAGAAACTGGCGCAGGAATTCTCAGCAATCGGGAACAACCTGAACCAACTGACCCGGTACTTCCACATGGGCGGATTGAAATCGAAGGCGATGACGGATGAGCTGACCCGCTGCATCAATGAGATCATGCGGATGCGGAAAGACGTGATGGAAATGGCAGGTGA
>JBGUOI010000064.1:0-2703 GCA_045118075.1 Porcincola sp.
CCCTTGTATATATCAATGTGGAGACCTTAAAAACACTGCCGGACAATCAGTTTATAAGCGGAATGGGAGAAGTGCTGAAACACGGCCTTATCCGCGATGCAGATTATTATGAGTGGGTTCTCGATCATATGGCTCAGATCGAAGACAGGGACACATATACCCTTATGAAGATGGTCGAAGGCAGCTGCCGGATCAAACGCAGCGTCGTAGAAAAAGATCCCACTGAACAGGGTGAGAGAGCGATCCTGAATTTCGGCCATACGATCGGACATGCGGTCGAGACATGCAAAAATTTTGAGCTGCTGCACGGAGAATGCGTGGCGCTCGGATGTATCGCGGCAGCCTATATCTCCTGGTCCAGGGGATATATCGACTTTAATGACTATTATGAGATCCGTGATATGAGTGTCGGTTTCGGACTTCCGATGAGTTTTGATTCCCTGCCCACCCGCTCGGTGATCGATGCGCTGAAAAAAGACAAAAAAAGAAGTGGTGATCATATCCGCTTTATTCTGTTAAACAAGATCGGAAAGGCTGTGATCTGTGATGACGTGACGGATGAAGAGCTTGAGAATGCCGTCAACAGCCTGAATGCGGACACCTGGAGCTGATCATGTTAAAATCTTTATGCAGAAAAACTTCATTCTATGCCGCAGTCGCGATTTTGGGAGTTCTTCTTGACCAGTCATCAAAATATGCAGTGATCAGATCTCTGATGAATAAAGAGGATATCATATTGATCAAAGGCGTCCTGTCGCTTACCTATGCGGAAAACCAGGGGGCGGCTTTCGGCATTCTTCCCGGCGGCCGGCTTTTGTTTACCTGTTTTGCTGTATTAGTGACCGCAGGCGCATTTGTATATATCCGCCGCATCCTGAAAAGCGGGGGACCTTCTATGGTCTGTCTGTGGCTTTCACTGATCAGTGCGGGTGCCATTGGAAATATGATCGATCGGGTCGCGCGGGGCCGCGTCATTGATTTCATCTATTTTTCGGTCATTGATTTTCCTGTTTTCAATATTGCCGACATCTTTATCGTGTTTTCCTGCTTTATGCTGGTGATCAGCCTTTTTGCCGTCAAAGATGACGATTCGAAGGCGGGAGGTGTCAGATGAAACTAACTGTCAACGAAGAAGACGCGCTGACCAGGCTTGACATCTTCCTGACTGAAAATGATTCGCTGCCGGACCTTTCAAGGTCCTATGTCCAGAAGCTGATCAAAAACGGAAACGTTCTGGTCAACCATATTCCGGCCAGGAACAGCCGGAAGATGATGATCGGGGATGAAGTAGAGATCGATATTCCCGAACCTGAGCCTCTTCGCATCGAGCCAGAAAACATCCCTCTGGATATCCTTTATGAGGACGATGACCTGCTTGTTGTCAATAAGCCGAAGGGGATGGTGGTTCACCCGGCCCCCGGGCACTCCGGCGGGACACTGGTCAACGCCCTTTTGTATCACTGCAGGGGGTCTCTTTCCGGAATAAACGGGATCGAACGTCCGGGGATCGTTCACCGGATCGACCGTGATACCACAGGGTCCCTGGTAGTGGCAAAGAATGACCTGACCCATGCCGGATTGGCATCGCAGCTTGCCGAACATTCGATCAGGCGCGTTTACAACGCCATCGTATGGGATAATATTAAAGAAGAGAACGGAACCGTCAACGCCCCGATCGGCCGTCATCCGACAGACCGGAAGAAAATGGCCATGAATGTGAAAAACGGCAGGGAAGCAATCACTCATTACCATGTACTTGAGCGATTCGGAAAATGCACCTACATTGAATGCACGCTTGAGACCGGCCGGACGCATCAGATCAGGGTCCATATGACCGGAATCGGCCATCCGCTCCTGGGTGATGCCGTATATGGCGTCAGAAAAGGATATGAGCGTTTCGAGGGACAGACGCTTCACGCGAGGGTGCTTGGGTTTGTCCATCCGAGGACCGGCCTCTATATGGAATTTGAAGCCCCGCTTCCTGCCTATTTCAGGGAATTGTTAGATAAAGGAGCTGCCCTATGTTAACGGAAAAATTAAAGAAAGAACTGGCCGCCGCGGCAATGGAAGCAAGGAAGAATGCCTATGTGCCTTACTCTCATTTCAGCGTAGGTGCTGCCGTGCTGACGCCGTCGGGTGAGATCTATACCGGCTGCAATGTTGAAAATGCCAGTTATCCCGCAGGGATATGCGCTGAACGTACAGCCATATTTTATGCTGTCTCACGCGGACACCGGCATTTTGAAGCAATCGCTGTCACCGGAGGCAAACTCGGACAGGAAGCGGATGATTTCTGCGCTCCCTGCGGAATCTGCCTGCAGGTGATGTCGGAATTTTGCAGTATCGACTGTCCTCTGATCGTTGTAAAAGATGAAGAACACATGAACTGCCTGACCCTCGGAGACTTTCTCCCACATATTTTTGACGGACTTGATGACATGAAAGGAGAGTAATTATGCTGGTCAATTTAAAAGAGATTCTTGAGATCGCGGAAGAGAAAAAGATTGCTGTGGGTGCCTTTAATACACCTAATTTCGAGGCTCTCCAGGCGATCCTCTGGGCAGCCGCTGCCGAAAACCAGCCCGTGATCATCCAGATGGCCCAGAGCCATGAGAGCCTGATGGCGCTGACAGATATCGGCCCGGTCATGGTCGAGGCCGCTAAAAAAGCGCCTGTGCCGGTCTGTGTACACCTTGACCACGG
>JBGUOI010000065.1:0-2000 GCA_045118075.1 Porcincola sp.
ATCTCCATCACTTTCTCTTCCGGAATCTTCAGGAAGATATTTTTCCCTTTTTTCAGCTTATCCGCCAGTTTGGCATGGATGTCGTAAAAGTCGGAAGTAACTTTTTTCTTATAAAAAGTCTCCGGTACGGCATCCAGATTCAGCGAGGGGAAAGGATCCCCGGTTTCATTTTCAGAAATGGGGTCACCGGGAAGGCGAAAGCCGGCAGGGTCAAACTCTATGCCTGTTTTCCGTGACAGATATAAGTACAGCACGCTTTTAAAATAGGGAATCGCCCCGGACCCGTCCGAAATAACATGTGACATCTCGATCGCAAAGGCATTTCCTTCGTATTTGAAGGTGGTCATATGATAGTTAACTTCCTTCGAATGAAGGAAGGTCGGTTCCCAGGTATTGCGGACTGTAATCGGCAGCGGATTCGGAACAGCAATCAGTTCGTTGCCTGAGAGTTCGGCGCGCACATAAAAATACGGGAAACGTTCCCTCAGGGTTTCAGCAACTTCACCGAGGAGCTCTCCATCCACCGGTTCCTGAAGGACCGCCATCATCCCCATGTTATTTGGATGCCTGGAAGTGCCGGCAAAGAGCATCGGTTCATAGTATTTGGCCATAAAACAATCCTTTCTTAACTCACTGCGCACTGCTGCATACAAGCCGCTCAAACCCTGCCGGCGCAAACAGTTCCCTAAGCCATCCATCATCGACGGTCTTAAGGAACTGTTACTTGATCAATTCGTTCCTGAGAACATTCTGTTATTACCGGAATTGATTACCGTAACCGGCTCCTGAACCTGATTTTTAAGCTTTCTTTCCCGTGGAAGCACCGCCGTCGATCAGTACATCGATTCCGCTGAGATATCCGTTTCTGGCATCCGCGATCGTGGCAATGGCGAAGCCCAGCTCCTCAGCTTTGCCCATTCTGTGTTCACAGGATCTCTCGATCATCTGCCTTGCGAACTCCGACTTCTCTACTTCCTGGGTACCCATATCCGTCTCGATCAGACCGGGGCTGACGGAGACCACACGGATTCCCTTCGGGCCATACTCATGCGCGCATTTCTGGGCATACCACACGACAAAATTTTTGCTCAGACAATATGCCAGACCGGATTTGTTGTAATCATCGCCTGCCAGATTTGCCTCGCCGAGCATATGCCTGACAAAAGCGTCTTCCTTATACTCTGCTTCTTCGAAAATCTGATGCTTGATCAGGAGACCCGGCGCTTCATAGGCAGAGCTGGACGCAACGTCCACAATGACACCGCCGTCCTTCATATATTTATAAAATTCCATGTTGACATTCTTTGTTCCCACGGCGTTGACCATGATGATCTTTTCCGCGTCCGCCATTGTGGGTGACAGTCCGGCCGCATGGATCACGGTCTTGATGGTTCCGAGGCTGTCAGCAAACAGACACAGTTCATGCACGTCTTTCCTGACGGATACGTCGCAGGCGATCAGATGGACCTGGTGTCCTTCCGCCTCAAGCTGTTCTTTTGCTTTCTCAAGCTTCGAAACTGTTCTGCCTGTCAGTACCAGGATCACATCCTTGTCTATATTTCTGGCGGTCTCCAGCCCCATGCCGCTTCCGCCTCCGGTGATCACACAAACATTCGCCATCTTCCTTCTCCTTCTCTTATTGGTCACAGTATTTTTGCCGTCAACAGCGATCTATTTCCGACAGTTGGTACCTCTGCCTTATGATTCCTTTTTAATGATTCCTTCTGCCAACAGCCATTCGATCATATCATGGATGGTCTCCTCATAGGGTCTGGTCGAATAGCCAAGTTCTTCTTTCGCCTTCGTGGAATCAAACTGATTGTTCCGTGTCAGGTTATAAATATTAAAGGAAGTGAGGACCGGCTTTTCGCCTTTCTTTTCCGCGATCCTCTCCATCAGGAAGCTCATAATATTAGCTGCTACCGGAGGAATAAAAACCTTTACCTTGCTGCCGCTGCTGTTCTCCGTGATCATATGGCAGAAATCTTTGAATGAGATGA
>JBGUOI010000066.1:0-8396 GCA_045118075.1 Porcincola sp.
GTGAGTATCCTGATCGCCATGTCGGATACTGCCATTACGGGACACATCTCTGACAGGCATCATCATGTTCGTTCTGGCAAAGCTTTCACTGCCTGTTTACACTCGTTTTCTGGGTATACACGGAGAGATCCTTACCAATGTCAACCATTACATGCGATTCCTGTCCATTAAAATGATGATTTCGCCGCTTTTTGCACTCGTCAGCCAGATGGTGCTGACAGACGGCGCGGAATATTTAAGCATGGCAGCCGAAACAACGCGCTCTGTCATGAATAACGTCCTTTCGATCTGGCTGGGCAGACACTTCGGAATCGCAGGAATCGGAATGGGAACACTGATCAGCCTCATTTTGGGAGCACTGGTCCTGGTACCGCATTTCTTTTCAAAGCATAACTCACTGCGCTTCCGCCTTTCTTTTCACCTGAAGGATTTTTGTGAGATCTTTCTGTTCGGGTGGAATGATTCAGCCATGTTTTTTGTGATGCCAATTCTGTTTTTTCTGGTGAACAAATACGTTATGGTGCGGTTTGGCGAATACTATCTGCCATGTCTTGCAGTCATGTATTCAGTGATCGAATTCACGGATATTTTCGAAGCAACCGGCGAAGCATTGCGAACGCTTCTTCCGATCTATTTCGGTGATAAAAATCCGGAGGGAATAAAACAGCTGTCCATGCATTCACTCCGAATCAACTTTGTGCTGGGTCTGGCCTGCGGTGTGTTTCTGCTTACATGTGCAGGCATAATGCCCGTGATATTTGACTTAACAGACCCCGGGCTTGTGCCTGTGTGTGTCACGGGACTTCGGATCTATGCCTTTGGCTGGCCCATGCTCTCTCTTCTGGCAATGTTCAATTCCTATTATCTTAATGCGGGAAAACCATCCTATGCCATGTATGAGATGATTCTTGTACAGCTGGTCTGTCCTCTGGCCGCCCTGATTCCGGCAAGTTTAATTTTAGGTTTTCCGGGGATCTTCATCGGTTTTGCGATATCTCCGTATCTGGCTGCATTGATCTTTTTTATAACGCTTCGCCTTCGCAGCAGAAAAAAGGGATTTCCTATCTTTATTAAAAATGCTGACAAGATCAGTGTTCTTTATGAAGGGCTGACATTAAATCCGGAAGAGATCGTAGCATTAACCGAAAAAACGGATGCTTTTCTTAAAGAGAAAGGTATCGAATCGCGAATATCCCTCCGCGTTCAGATGACTATGGAAGACGTGCTGATGGAGATCATGGAGAGGAATAAAAATACCACGATAATTGCGGAATGCTGTGTACGCGTTCAGCCCGGCGGAATTAATCTCTCGATATGGGACAGCGGCGGTGTTTTCAATGTCGCTGACGAGAGTGTCCCGATCTCCAGTTTCAGGATCTTTGTCGTGAACGTCCTGATGGAAAATATCGGTGCAAAGAAAAACCTGCTTATGTCAGGCTTCAACAGAAGTTCGTTTTATTTCCCGTCCGAAAGCTGAGAAAGTATTAAAAGACGGTCCCGTGCAATCACAAAATGATGCACGGGGCCGTCTTTTTTTCATTGGCAAGCGGGACTGTAAGCCGGGTTATGTCGTGAATGACCATCTATCCAGGCCTGCCGTCGCCGGCAGGCTCGAGCGACCTACCTGCAGCTGACGGGCCGCCATATGCCGCGTTTTGGTCTTGCTTCGGATGGGGTTTACATGTGCCCTCCCCGTTGCCGGGAAGGCGGTAGTCTCTTACACTGCCATTTCACCCTTACCGGCTTGAAAAGCCGGCGGTATATTTCTGCTGCACTTTCCTTGGAGTCACCTCCACCGGACGTTATCCGGCATCCTGCCCTGTGAAGCCCGGACTTTCCTCGTGTGATTGCTCACCCGCGGCCATTCATCCCACTTGCCCGATCATTATATCACACATCAAAGCAGCTGCCACCGATAAATTCTCTTAAAAGTGAATTGGTCGGAATCGCCTCGGGTGGGATGGGGACAAAATAATCCAGGAACTTAAGCAGCCTGTTCGCCTGCAGATAAGCGGGGGAATCCTCCGGTATCCCATACAGCAGAGGCTCCACATAGATCTTAAGGACAGAGAGTTCATAGATCAGTGCCGAATTGAACATGACATCCGCATTCTCCTGATGAGTAAAAATATGACTCTCTTCACCCTTTCTCACCGACGGCCACATTTTGATCGTATCTTCCGCGGAGGTTCCCCTCGTTCTGGCATCCCGTACGATGCGCCGGATCAGCCGGCCATCCGTAGTCGAGATACGGTTGTGCATGTCGGCACTGAGCTGGGTGAGCGCACTGATATAGATCCTGTACTTCGATTCTGCCGGAAGCGCGAAAGTCAGTTTATCATTCAGGCCGTGGATGCCTTCGATCACCAGAATATCCTCGGGATCCAGCTTAAGTTTTCTTCCCTTGTATTCCCTTTTTCCGATCCGGAAATTAAAGGTCGGCATTTCAACTTCCTGTCCGGACAGGAGTGCAAGCATATCTTCATTGAACTGATTGATATCGATCGCCTCAAGACACTCGAAATTGTAGCTTCCGTCCTCATTGAGCGGAGTGTCCTCACGGTTGACAAAATAATCGTCCACCGCGATCGGATGGGGCTTTAACCCGTAGATGGAAAGCTGCGTGCTCAGCCTGTGGGAAAATGTCGTCTTTCCCGATGAGGAAGGCCCCGCGATCAGGATGATCTTTCGCTCGGGGTGCCGGGCTATCTCCGAAGCGATCGTAGATACCTGCATCTCATGATACGCTTCCTGTGTCAGTATCAGGTCATTGGCTTTCCCGCCCACGATCCTTTCATTGAGTTCGCCCACATAATCAATGTGCTGGAGGCTTCCCCACTTTTCAGCCTTCTCCTGTTCGCGGAAAAGCTTCTCATTCGGCATAAATGGCGGAATGGGGGAACTGAGGCTTCCCATCGGATACCGCAGAATAAATCCTTCTCCGTAACGGACCAGTTCAAAATGATCCAGGCAGCCGGTCGAGTGAGCCATATATCCGTAGAAATAATCCGAATAACCATCGATCTCATAAAGATTCGTGCGGCTGCTCATACGGAAATGAAGGAGCCTGACCTTATCTTCCATGCCCCGTTCCCGAAACAGGCTGACCGCTTTGGCTGTCGGCACCGAATACTTCCTGATGGGCAGATTGCGTTCGCACATTTCTTTCATCATGGAACTGATCTTGTCAAGCAGTTCGTCCGTGACCAGTTCATTTTTCTGCATCACGCAGTACACGCCCTGAGAAACCACAAAATTGACTTTTACGAAGTAATCCGGATCTGCATCGGAGATCTCCCAGATTGCTCTGAGCATCAGCATGATCAAACTTCTGCGCCAGGAAAGGAAAGCATCCCGGTCGCTCAGTGTCAGGAAATCCACCCTGGAACCGTCCTGGATCTTGTGATGCAGTTCACGCAGTTTTCCGTTTTCCTTTGCCAGGATGATCTCATCCGGATATCTGTCTTTGAAAATACAGGCGGCATCCGCAAATGTAACACCCTCCGGAAGTCTCTGCAGCTCTCCCATCACATCAAATGTGATCCGGTTATATGTTTCTTCCATTTTATTGCCCTTTCTTTCCGTTTCCTCACCCGTAAAGTAATCCAGTGCTTTTGCCGTCCTTTTCAGTTCTGTTTGAATCTGTTCTTTCCGGGCACTGCTCCTGGCACTTTCCGCCTCATCAAGCTGCGAAAGCACCCGCTCAAAGATCTTCTGTTCTCTTTTCAGGTACCGGTACAGGACCGGACTTCGTTTTTTCAGCAGGCAGGGGCCGTAATACAGTTCTTCCGGCAGCAGCCAGCGCCGTTTTTCCCGGCGAATCACCGAGACAAGCAGCGGTTCGTTCCCGCCGTGCGTCATCATCCTGTCCGATGTTTCCGGAACAGCGATCTTCATAACGACATAGAACTTGCCATCCTCCTCTACCATCACCTCATCGGCAAAGCCAAACCCTCTCTCCCACAGCCACTCCCTGACTTTTTCGGGATCGGACTGCGGCGACAGGATCAGTGTCTTTAATGTATACAGGAGGCTCCCGGCTTCCTGCAGGATCTTCAGAATTAAAGAGCCTCCCATGCCGGAAATGATCACGCAGTCTGCTTCCTTAGCAGCCAGTGCCTCGAGTCCGTTTGAAAGCCTGGTCGAAATCTTTCCGGTCAGGTGATGGGCTGCAATATTCTCACCGGCCCGTTCAAGCGGACCGGGCTTTACATCCATTGCGATGGCGAAGGGGCAGATGCCCCGCTCAACCAATGCAATGGGAACATATGCATGATCCGTACCGACATCCGCCGCCGACATACCTTTATCAACAAAAGCGGCGACTGCCTCCAGTCTTTTTGAAAGTACCATCGGTCTCCTCTCTTACAGCTCGATATCCATCTCGGATACCCGGCCAAGTTTCTTCTTCATCTCGATCATCCTCTGGAGAGCTCCCACATCCCGAGCGCTTTCGGCCACGGTCTTTTTGAGTGAATTTTCCATTATTCGGCTGATCGTCTCACGCATCGATTTCTTTAATTCGCGCTCGTCAATGTTTGCGTGCGGCGTATTGAAAAGAGCTGCGGCAGCAGACTGCTGCGCAGGATCTTCAAACCGGTCGATTATTCTGACCGGCTTGGGATCACCCTCTTCGAGCTGCTGGTAAAGCATGGATGCGGCTTCACGGTAGAACCCTTCCTCAAAGTCCCCGGGAGTGACATATTCCTTCAGCGACGCATAAAAAGAGGGATATTCACAAAGCCATGTGAGCAGCAGGCGTTCTGATTCTTCAAGCGAAGTTGTCTTTTCGGACCTGTCCTTATCGCGGCCGGCTGCCATGACGGATGACGGCGTCTTCACACCTTTCATCAGGACATTCCCGACCATCTTCTTCAGGGACTGGGTGCTGACATGGTACATGCCGGCAGCCGCTTCAATATAATTGTCCCGTTCCAGTTCCTCTTCAAAGAGCGCGATCCGCTCGGAGACAGCTCTGAAAAAGGCCGTCTTCGACTGGGGATCTTTAAGGTCAAATCCCTTCTGCATATTTTCAAGCTCAAAGAAGAAGCTTCCTTTTGCTTTATCGATTCTTTCCTGAAAAGCCTCAGTTCCCAGAGCTTTGATAAATTCATCCGGATCCTTATAGGGAGACAGGTCCAGGACCCTGACCGGCAGATCCGCTTCCTGAAGGATATTGATCGCCCGAAGAGCTGCTTTTGTGCCGGCCTCGTCCGAATCATAGCTTAGGACGACTTCATCCGCGTATCGTTTGATCATCATCCCGTGCTGGCTTGTAAGCGAGGTCCCGAGCGTCGCGACCGCGTTGGCAAAACCGGCTTTATGCATGGCAATAACATCCATATAGCCTTCGCAGATGATCAGCGTCCTGGTGCGCGCTTTCCTGGCGTAATTGAGCCCGTAAAGAGTACGGCTCTTATTAAAGATGGGAGTCTCCGGTGAATTCAGGTACTTGGGCTTCGCATCGCCCATGACTCTTCCGCCGAAAGCGATCACTTTTCCCTGGACATCCATGATCGGAAACATGACCCGGTTCCAGAACTTATCCTGCAGGCCATGTTTTTCGTCACCCACCCCCAGGCCGCTCGCCAGGATAAGGTCATCGGGATATCCTTTTTTTCGAAGATGCATGACCAGCTGATTGGAATAACGTCCGGCATATCCGAGGCCGAACTGACGGATCGTTTGTTCATCAAGACCCCTTCCGGTCAGGTAATTCATGGCATCCGAACCGGCAGGGCTCTTTAGCAGCGCATAATAAAATACGGCCGCTTCTTTATTGACCTCCAGGATCCTGCTCTTTAAGTTTCTCTCTTCCATGCGCTCCTGTGAGGATTCTTCTTCCGGCAGGGATATGCCGGCCCTCTGGGCCAGGAAGCGGACCGCCTCGGGAAAAGTATAGTTTTCATACTGCATCACAAAAGCGATCACCGATCCTCCCACCCCGCATCCGAAACAGTAAAAAATCTGTTTGGAGGGACTGACGGAAAAGGAAGGTGACCGTTCAGAGTGAAACGGGCACAGTCCGAAGTAATTGGCACCCTGCCTCTTCAGTTTTACATAAGCCGAGATGACGCTGACGATCTCATTCGCCGAACGCACCTGCTCGATCACTTCATCAGAATAATACATAATCTTCCTTATACAGTCAGTCGCCCTGCCATGAGGTGGGTACAAACAGTTCCGTAAACGTACGGATCGCAAACTGGTCCGTCATTCCGGAAATATAATCGCAGACGACTCTTTCTTTCTTTTCTCCGCGGGCAATGAGACTGATGAACTCACCGGACATCTTTTCCGGATGTTCACAATAATATTCATACATGCGCTGGAGCATCTCGACTGCCTTGGCTTCCTCGCCTTTGGCAGCCGGATTCTTGTAGACATTCTCAAACATGAAATGACGAAGCGCATGCATCTGCTTTTCCATCTCTTCGGACATGGCGATCGTGCGCGTGCCGTAACTGGCATTGATCACATCATGGATGAGCCGGTCAAGCCGCTGTTTCGTATTAAATCCGATCGCTTCCCGGAACATCAGAGGGATATCTTCTTCTTTCAGGATTCCCGCCCGCTCCGCATCATCGATATCATGGTTGATATAGGCGATCTTATCGCAGTACCTGACGATCATTCCCTCAAGTGTATGGGGAACCGACCCGGTACGGTGATTTAAAATTCCGTCGCGCACTTCCCATGTAAGATTGAGTCCCTCGCCGTTTCTTTCGAGAAGATCCACGATCCGAAGACTTTGCTCACAGTGGGAAAATCCGTCCGGGCAGACCTGGTCAAGAGCCCTCTCTCCGGCATGGCCGTAAGGAGCATGTCCCAGGTCATGTCCGAGCGCGATCGCATCCACCAGGTCCTCATTAAGCCGCAGCGCACGCGCGATGGTCCTGGACAGCTGCGATACCTCAAGCGTATGCGTGAGTCTTGTACGGTAATGATCACCGCGGGGACTTAAAAAGACCTGCGTTTTATGCTTAAGCCTCCGGAAAGCTTTGCAGTGAACGATCCGATCCCTGTCACGCTGAAAAACGGTTCTTATATCGCACTGCTCTTCAGGGGTCATCCTGCCCCTGCTGTTCACCGCCAAAGAAGCCCAGGGCTTCAGATACTCTGCCTCCAGCCGCTCGGTCTCTTCACGGATCGACAGCCGGTCATTGTTCGTCCCGATCGCCATGAGAAGTCTCCTTTCTCTTTGTAGAAAGTATATCATAATCTATGATCAATTTGTATAAACTTCCAGACGGACTTCTCCTTTTCCCGACGTGAGTATAAGCGTTCCTTCAAGGTCCGTCCGCCGGATCCGGACACCTGCGTCTTCAAGCCTTTCAAGGACCTGCTTAGCCGGATGCCCGTACCGGTTGTTCCTGCCGCAGGAGATCAGGGCCTGGTTTGGCATAAATGCGCGGATCAGCTCATCTCCTGTCGCCTTTGAAGATCCGTGATGGCCGCATTTCAGGATCCGGATCTTATCCGGAGCTGACGCCGTTTCCCATTCATTCCTGCACGATCTTACCAGCATCTCTTCACCGGTATTTTCAAGATCTCCGGGCAGGAGCAGAACCAGATCCCGATATGAGATTTCCAGGACCAGTGAACGGATATTCTTATCCTCAAAATCACCGAGTTCTTCGCATTGCCCTCCGGAAGGGAAAAGGCACCGGATCTTCAGCCGGCCTGCCATGATCTCTTCTTTCCGGTGTATGGTCCTGACAGGGACATGGTTTTCTGCGGCTTTTTGCGCCACAGCGCTAAGATCCTCATCATAGGCAATATTTTCTCCTGTCACGAACGCCCCTACCTCAATATGGTCGGTAAGGGACGCATACCTGTCCAGGCATGACTCGATTCCGCTGTAATGGTCGAGATCTCCGTGTGTCACAAAAACTCCGTCAATCCGGCTGATTCCGTAATACTTCAGTGCGCAGCTTATCCGGTGCTTCCATACATCCGTATCGGAACTGCTCCCCCCGTCTACCATTATGTGAAACGAACCGGCTCCGATCAGCGTACAGTCTCCCTGCCCCACATCCAGAAACACTGCCTGAAAAGCCGGCTGCGGCCGAAAAAGGGTAAAGATCATCCCGATAAGGAAAACCGATGATAGTATCAGCCTGATGACGTTCTTTTGTTTCTTACGCATGCAGATCCAGACTGCCGCGCAAAACAATCCGTAAGCTGCCGCCATTCCGCGCAGCGAAGGACATCCGGTCACCACACAGCCGAAAGGCAGTTTCAGGATCATTTCACAAAGCAGCCTGAAAAAGGCCAGAATCAAACGGCATCCTCCGGAGAGAAAAAGTCCGGCCGGCCTGCAGACAGATCCGGCAACAGCACTTAAAAGACCCATGATCATTAAGGCCGGCATCAACATGATCACCGGAAGGTTA
>JBGUOI010000067.1:0-8106 GCA_045118075.1 Porcincola sp.
CGGTGGTTATTATCATTCGGGTGAAAAAGTAATAATCACGGCTGATGAAGTCCCGGAGGATTCTGGCCTTGAGTTTTCCGGTTGGGAGATTATCGAGGGGGATATCCTGCTCTCAGGCAGAATGATGGAAACAGCCTACTTCATCATGCCCAGGGCAAATGTCTCCGTTACAGCCGGACTCTCGGAGATCAAGTACACAGTCACAGTAACAAACGGAGAAGGCGGAGGAGACTATTCGTCTGGAGAAAAAGTGACCCTGACGGCAAATGAACCGGAAGAAGAATATGAGTTTGACGGCTGGAAGATTAAAAATGGCGACATGATCCTCTCAGACGCTGCCTCTGAGACGGTGTACTTTTATATGCCGCGGAGTGATGTGGAGATCTCGGCCGTATACAAGAAAAAAACCTATGCCCTCACCGTGGAAAACGGCACGGCCGATGAGACAGAATTGCATGCGGGCGAGACAACAGTGATCACGGCGGGAGAAGCTGCTGATGGATACATCTTTACAGGATGGGAGATAAAAGGAGATGCTTCTGCAGAGGATCTCCAAAAAGAGCAGACGACCCTGACCATAGGAAGCGGAGAAGTAAGCGCTACAGCAAAATATGAAGCTGCTCCGGTTTTAAAAACAGGAGAGGAGCTTCAAGATGTATTCCTGGAACTGGCAGATTCCAAGGTAGACTATGCCAGTAATCCACCAATTCTTGACAAAAAGATAAAGCGATTCTGCCGGTCAGAGACACCCCCTTCGAAAGGAATGAAAACAAAAGATATATCCGAAATCGGTCGGGCTGTTCAGGCATGGTACGATGATTCTGACGGAACTATTTATTGGTACACAGATGCCAAAACAGTCAGATTAAATGAGAACTCAGGTGATTTGTTTATTGGATTTAACGCATTAAGGGAAGTAGATTTTACCGGTATAGATACAAGAAATATAGCGAATATGGGATTTATGTTCTCTGGCTGCAGCAGCCTTATAAGCCTTGATCTGAGCGGGTTTAATACGGAAAATGTAACAGATATGAGAGGTATGTTCAATAATTGCAGCAGCCTTGCAAGCCTTGATCTGAGCGGGTTTAATACGGAAAATGTAACACATATGGGAGGTTATTACTGTGGTATGTTCGCTGGCTGCAGCAGTCTTACAAGTCTGGATCTGAGTAGTTTTGATACGAGAAACGTGACGGACATGACTTTTATGTTCGATGGATGCACAAGTCTTACAAATCTGGATCTGAGTGGCTTTAATACAAGGAATGTGACAGATATGAGAGATATGTTCGCTGGCTGCAGAAGCCTTACAAGCCTTGATCTGAGTAGCTTTGACACAGGAAACGTGATGAGTATGGTTGCTATGTTCATTGGTTGCAGCAGTCTAAAAAACCTGAATTTGAGCAGTTTTGATACAAGAAACGTGACGGATATGGCTTTTATGTTTGATGGGTGTAAGAGTCTTTTAAGCCTTGATTTGAGCAGTTTTGACACAAGAAACGTGACAGACATGAATTATATGTTCAGTGGCTGCAGAAGCCTTACTGGCCTAAAGACAGAGGATAAAAAAATCCTCGCTGTCGCTCCTGCCAACTGACTGATTTGAAAAACTGCTTCAGGTATCCTTTTTGTGGATTTTATGAAGCAGTTTTTTGCTGTTTTTGGATGATTTTGTCGAAGATGCCGATGATATATGATATTATTATCATGTTGGGATTGTGGGGAGTAAAGCATGCTGTAATTCGGGATCGTTTTTTTGACCGTGGATGATACAGACCGGTGGAGAGTTTAGTTTATGGAAGAATTTCTGACCAAAGCGGGAAAGATACGTTTTCTTTTTGCCGATGAAGGGCCATACTATTTAGACTGCCTGGTAAAACTGCCGCTGAGAAGTTTTCTGCTGTATCAGCTGCGGCAGAACGGATATGAGCAGGTTTTTTTCTATGATCATATTTCCGAATCCGGGAATGAAGTTTTCAGCGTTGAAATGCATGACGAGAGCAGTGTGCTCAGTTACGCCGTGCAGCCTAAAAGGAAGGGGCTGCTCGCAAAAATAATGTGGTCGGAAGCGGATGATTTCCGGCCGGCGCCGGATGGGAAAAAGGGCGGGACCGCTATCCATTACAATTCAACTGCGGCCGCACTTCCGGTTATACGGCTGCTCGAAAAAAAAGATACAAAATGCGTATTTGTTATACCGATTCCCGTTTTTTCTGAGATCTTTTCAGATCCGGTGCTGCAGGAACAGCTTGCGAAGGCTCTGAAAAAGCCGGTTTCCAATAAGCTTATTCTTCTGACGGGCTCGAGAGATACCTCGGAATGGTTGTCGTACCTGACAGCGGGAGACAACGTCTACGCAACGAACTTGTTTCCGACGCTTAAGTTCATGTCTAAAGTGGATATGAGGCTTGATATCTTTATGGGGAATTATCTTCCAGACTGTTTTTATGTCTGGAATGCGTGCTCCCCCCAAAATGCCGCCGCGTTGATCTCAAGAAAGCTGCTTGAGGGACAGAACGAAAAGGTCTATGTTCCGGAGAATATACCGCTTTACACCCGGGTGCTGATGGTCTTGCTTTGTTCAGGCTACAAAAGCAGAGCCTGGGAGCAGGCACGGGCTATTTTACCGGAGAGTCCCGGCAGCCTTACTGATGAAAAACTTGCCGATTATATGACCGGAACGGAAGCTCTGAAGCAGATGGATGACAAAATCCGGCAGATGAATGCGGCCGGCATAGATCCCGTGAAAGCCCTGGGAGGCGGTCAGAAACTGCTTATGGAGAAGCCTGGTTTCCTTCCTCTGCAGACCACTCTTGCCCGGAAGGTACTTGGAATTGACCTGAAGGAAGTTTCCGGACAGTCCGGACTGGATATGGATGTGCTGGAGAAGCTGCTTGAAGATCTGTATCTGGTGCTGGATCTTCCAAGGACCGGCCCGGAGAACCGGAAGGTGAACGAGGCGGCTGAATACGTTCTCCAGGAACTTAGTTACGGGGAGGCTGTCTATGCCAGTGACAGTCATGTGTCTGACGTAATGACGCTTTTTCAGTTTCTGGCGGCTGACGAGGAGCGGGCCCGCACTTTATTTGACCAGAAGCTGGAATATCTGCTTACTATGGCAAAGATGTCCGCCGAGATTGAAAAAGAAGAAGAAAACGAAAAGCGGACCCTTAACCAGTTTAAGGAGGTCGAGCAGAAGAGCACTTCCCTGATGGATAAGCTTAAATCCAGGAACGGCTGGGAGCAGACAATTGAACTGATCAGGAACTATGTACAGGAGGAGCGTGAGAACTATGATGTTCTTTCTGCGCTTAAGTCGGATACGGATGTGTATCAGCTGATCACGCTGCAAAAACAGAAAAAAGGACTCGGCGATCTTCTGGGAGAAATGCGTTCCAGGATATCCGGATACAAAGAGGGAAGAACAAAACTGCGGCAGACTATTGATAGTATGGGAGATACAGGATTTGCGGATGTCGTAGCGGATGCGGCAAAGTTGATGGATCAGTTGTCCGGTAAAAAAATGGCCGGTAATGCCGTGATGAACCGGGCGATCCGGGATATAGAAGAAAACTATCGCAATAATGATAACATCAGGGATGTGGCTAAAGAGCTCGCGGATATGTTCTGATTTGACATAGAAAGAGCTGATATGCCTTAAATCCGGAGTTGTTTGGAGGATACAAACATGTTTTTTGTAGGGCTGGACCTTGGGAGCACCTATACGGTTACAGCGGTGTATAACGAAAAAACGGAGGAGCTGAAATCTGTTATATCGGACATGGAATCTCCCTATGTCCCCTCCGTGGCAGCCTGGGACGGGAAAAAGATGCAGTTTGGCATTATGGCCAAGGACCATGCGGGCATGAAGGGCTACCGGCTGTTCAGGGCCTTTAAAATGCTGCTGTCCGAAACGGATCCGGCGGTTCTTGCGGAGCATGGATATACGGATGAATTTACACCGGAAAAGGTGGCGGAACTCTTTATTTCCAATCTGCTGAAAAAAGTAATGGGATCGCTGGGAGAGCAGGTGATCGACCGCCTGATCGTGGGTGCCCCTGAAATATGGTTCCAGACTCTTTCAACCATGTCCGGCCGTGTCATCCTGAAGGATATCTGCAGCAGGCTTCCCATGCTGGCGGCATCGGATAACAACCACTCAGACGGTGTACATCTGCAGGTCGTCAGTGAACCGGCAGCAGCCTGTGCCTTTTTTGCCTATAATTATCAGCAGATGAATAAGGATCCTTTTGAGGGACAGATCCTACTGATCGATTATGGCGGAGGGACACTGGATATCAATCTGGCAAAGGTGACCTGCACCCGTCAGGAAGGCGGCCGGCAGTTTATGGAGATCAGGGTGATCGAAAGCAACGGTGCCGGGGAAAACAGGGACGGACATATAGGAAGTGCCGGGATCCTTTACATGGAAAAACTGGTTGCCGAGGCTATTGCCCAGCAGCAGCCGCAGTATGCGGAAAACCTCGATACCGCCGACGGCGGCTTCCAGCATGCGGTCAATGAAGTGGAGAAACAGCTGAAATACTGCACGGAAGATATTGAAGATATTTTTGATACGCATGGAATAAGCAACCCCAGTTTGGTGGATGAGCTGACGATGCGCGATCTGGATTCTATTGATTTTGCCCGGATCCGGTATAAGGATGCGACGCTGCAGATCAGCTACGGACACCTGGTACGGGTTTATAATCAATATATTTATCCGACTTTCGATAAGATGCTGCAGGAAATGATCGGGAATCTTGAGAAGCATGAGATTCCGTATCAGACCATAACCGATGATACTTTTAAAATATCGCTGGTTGGCGGCTTCTGTAATTTCAGCCTGGTGAAAAAGCAGGTGGAATCCACATTCTCACTCAGTCACAGTTCCCGTGTAATGGGCGGACTGATGAAGGATAAGACGGACAGGGAGCAGGCGATCGCCAAAGGCTGTGCGCTGATTGCCGCCGGCGTCGTCGGTATCAGGCAGACAGCGCCGTTCTCGATCGGGATCCTTCAGCATGATCCGTACACTTATGAAAAATATGTGCATTATGCTTTCCTTTATAAACACGATATAGAATACGGGAAGATCTATTATCCGTACACCTACGACAATAAAGGCAATAAAGAATATATGACCACTGTTTTCGGAGGAGACGGGCTTGGCCAGTTCGTGATCAATCAAAGCGGCACCGACCGGCCCGGCGCGACGGTGGTCGCCAAGGAAGAGTACCTGCAAAAGCTGAAAAACATGCCCCATATAGGCGTGATCGGTTTTTCGCTGGATGCCTCGGAAACACTTACCATACATGTGGCGGGATATGACTATCTGAAAAATGAGATCAATCATACGGCAACGATCTCTCTGGGACGATACAATGAGTTCTTTGAGATCAGCAAATTCGAACCAATCGAGAATCAGTATTTTGAGGGAAAGAAGATATGAAACTATTGAGGACGACGGTCGCGCTGCGCAATAGTTCGCAGGATGAGATCATCACTGCGGCGGAATACCTGAATATAATGGATGATCTTTTTCATGATATCCAGGACGAGACCGGAAAACCGGTCTATGAAGGCCCCGTGCCTGATGAATTGGAGCTTGCCCGGGGATACTGCCGCATGGTGTCTTTTTCAGATCATCTGTATGAAAAATACAAGGAAATACTGACAGCCACCAGATTGAGTGAAATGGTGAATAAAAGCTCCGAAAAAATCAGCCGGATCGAATCGCAGCTAAGTGATGTAAATGCGCTGCTGGAGCAGACGGAGGAAGACGAGAAGAAACAAAAGGAGCTGTTACAGGAGCTGGGGTCAAAGGAAGAACTTCTGCAGGAAAAGAAGAAACTGCTGGAGCAGCAGAAAGCGTTGATCGATGACTCCAAAAAACTTCAGGAGGAATGCGGAAAGCTGATCGACGAGATCGATCGGATGCAGAAGCAGGAGATTCCCGACTGGAAGAATAAACTGGAGACCGTAAAAACTGCCCATGATCAGGAGAAAGGAAAACTGGAGGAGATCAGGGAGCAGACAGAAGAAGAGCTGCGGCAGCTGGATGAGGAAAAGCAGAAGGAGTCGGAAATCATTTCCAAGCTGGACGCTGTAAAGGAAGATGCTGTCGGCAGGAAGGAATTATTCAGGAAAGAATTTGACGGCATTAAACAGGAGATCTCAGAGGCCGAGCGGGAAATAGAAGCGCTGCAGCTTGCCATAGAAGAGAGTAAAGGCAAGAGGACCGCCCTGCAGAAGGAGGCGCAGGAACTGAAAGAATTGATTTCCTCAATCGGAAAAGAGGGGGAGGAGATCGAATTTGTGCGTAAAAAGCGGGATCAGATACGGAGAATCTGGTCTGACTTTACAAACGGAAAACCGGAGATTCTGCTGGAGACGGACAGCGAGTTGGAGAAACTTCAGAGAATGAAGGAGCAGTTCCGGAGCAAACTGGAGGAAACGGGCTCGATGCTTAAAGAGACCGGTAAATTGTACGAAGCACTTATCGAATTAATGGAAGGCGGTGTCAGATAATGAACGAACAGGCAGTCAGGAAATGCTTATGCTGTGGAAACACGAAACTGAACAAAATGGATAACAAATGTCCGGTCTGCGGGTTTGTTCTCCCGGGACTGGCCGGTAATGTCAGTGAAATGCCGGCAGAGGTCGTGCGCGGCGCTGCTCAGTACAGGGAGCAGATACTCAGGAACATCGGGATTGAGCTGAAGACTTTTTATTATGAAAAAAAGGACGGGATGCTTGAGGTCAAAGAAGAGAAGCAGTATACCGTCGCTCCCTCCGCTGCGCAGCTGCAGACGGGTGTGATCAGCTGGTGCGCTCAGGAATTTGCCGGAATCGAAGGCGGTGTCCCTGTAACATTGGAATTGCTGGTCAACAGTTTGAAAGAAGACGGCAGCCGGGAAAAAACGGAATGCCGGGCATCGATCCAGACACCGGAACTGAGCGGCCTTTGGCGGCTTGGAGTGGAGATGACGGAAGGGTTCCGGGTAAGATTTTATCTTGGCAATGAAGATAAGCATACGCGTTCTGACGAGATAGAGCTGATCCCGATAAATGACGGGCAGTAACAGCGGCAGACAGGGAGATGGCATTGGTTTACGAATTAGAAGAATATAATTACCTGCCGGTTTGAGGAGGAAGGAGAAACTGATGAGCAAGCACGCACTTTTATTATGTCCTAACTGCCATACGCTGATCAATGCGCAGTATGGTTTATTTCACGGAACCACTGTCTGCAGTAAATGCGGAGGGAAGATTCACATCAAAAAAGAAGGCGCTTATGCCGTCACTTGTTCCGGATGCGGGACCGAGGCGATCTATGACGCTATAAAGGGAGGATACCAGCCTTGTCCGGTCTGCGGAAAAGATCTGAGTAAAGTGCTGTACCTGGAATCTTACGTGAATGTGACCTGCCCGAACTGCGGAGTCATTCATCGTGTACACAAGGACAATAAGACAATTCAGTGTTCTGTTTGTGATGAAATCATCAATGTGGAGAAGCAGCTAAATATAAATGAAGCTGTTGAAGGCAGGACGGCTTTTGTGATCACTCCGTCGGATCTGAGTGAATACGCGATATGGAAGCATCCTCTGGACCAGTTCCCGTATGCCAGCCGGATGATCGTTCCGGAAGGAATGACGGGGCTGCTCCTTAGAAACGGTGTTTGCGGAGCTCCTCTGCCGCCCGGTTCCTATCTTCTGTCAAATACTCTCCTGAAGCAGCAGGAAAAACTTGAGGAAGCGGCTAAAGGGGCCGACCAGGTAATAAGGACGGAAATCTATTATGTCCCGGATAAGCTGGAACCGTTCCGGAAATGGAATACCAAAGGCGCCATGATCAGTGATCTTGCAGGACAGACAGCGGGAACGCTTAACTGTGAAGGACATTTTTCTGTCAGGGTAACTGATGCACGCAAGTTTGCCGGGTTCGTCGGATACAGCACACAGAAAAGCAAAGATCTCTTCGGATTGAAAAGCGGTTCGGCAAACAACCTGACCGGAAATAAATTTGAGGCGATGCTGCAGGGGAAAGCAGACATGGCCGAATACACAACCCCCTTCTGTGATGTGACTGTAAAAGCCGTG
>JBGUOI010000068.1:0-2728 GCA_045118075.1 Porcincola sp.
TCAAGCGCCTGGAAGTAGGAAACAAAGACAGCCTCACGCTCGGCTCCCACGTCCTGACCTTCGTGTTCGCCCCGATGGTCCACTGGCCTGAAGTCATGGTGACCTACGACAGTACCGACAAAGTCCTCTTCAGTGCGGACGGTTTCGGTAAATTCGGCGCCAACGATGTCACCGAACCCTGGGATGACGAAGCCAGACGCTATTACATCGGAATCGTCGGCAAATACGGCGCACAGGTCCAGAACCTGCTTAAAGCAGCTGCGGAACTGGATATCCGGGTCATCTGTCCCCTTCACGGTCCCGTGCTGAATGAGGATCTCGGTCATTACATCAGCCTGTATGATACCTGGTCTTCATATGCGCCCGAGGAGGAGGGCATCCTTATCGCCTACACTTCCGTCTACGGCCACACCAAAGAGGCCGTGCTGAGCCTTGCCGGCAAACTTAAGGACAGAGGCTGTCCGAAAACGGTCGTCTGCGACCTGGCCAGGAGCGATATGTCCCAGGCCGTAGCCGATGCGTTCCGCTACAGCAAGCTCGTTCTTGCCACGACCACCTACAACGCGGAGATCTTCCCGTTCATGCGTGAATTCATCGATCATCTGACGGAGAGAGGCTTCAAGAACCGCACAGTCGGCTTCATCGAGAACGGCACATGGGCACCGCAGGCTCTCAAAGTCATGAAGAAGATGCTCGAGGGCAGCAAGGACCTGACATACCTCGACACCTCCGTGACCATCCGCTCCGCGCTCTCGGCCGATTCAAAAGAAGCGCTGGACAAGATGGCGGACGAACTGTGCCGCGATTACATCGCCCATTCCCCGGACAAGGCGGATAAGAACGACATGACCGCCCTCTTCCGAATCGGATACGGACTCTATGTCATCACGAGCAACGACGGCACCAAGGACAACGGCATGATCTGCAACACGGTCACCCAGCTCACCAGCTCACCCAACCGCGTCGCTGTCAATATCAACAAAGCCAATTATTCCCATCATGTCATCAAGCAGACCGGGAAAATGAATGTCAACTGTCTCTCCGTGGAAGCACCGTTCTCCGTCTTTGAAAGATACGGCTTCCATACAGGCCGCACAACAGACAAATTTGCCGGCATGGAGGTCGGCCGGTCAGATAACGGACTGGTGATCCTGCCCCAGTATATCAATGCGATGATGTCACTTGAAGTGGAGGATTACATCGACCTGGGCACACACGGCATGTTCATCTGTTCTGTCACCGAGGCAAGGGTCATGTCCGATAAAGAGACCATGTCCTACACCTACTACCAGAACAACGTCAAGCCCAAACCCGAGACGGACGGCAAGAAAGGTTTTGTCTGCACCGTCTGCGGATATGTATACGAGGGAGACGAGCTTCCGGATGACTTCATCTGCCCGCTTTGCAAACACGGGGCAGCCGACTTCGAACCCATCGGCTGATCGAAAGCTCTGTATAACGCCATAGCAAACCAAAAGAACGGCATACACCATTTCCCACGGGGACCGCTCGCGCTCGAACCTCGCGCAGCGGTACTAAGGCTCGGCCGATGGCCTTGCCAGGTACCGGCGCTGCGGTATGTCCCCTTTGGGAAAGGTGTACGCCGTTCATTTTTAATCTTTGCATTTAATTATATCTTTGTTTCTTTTTATATTCTTCTATGAAGAGGCGGGAGGGTTCGTAGAGGTTCTCCGGCAGTGCATTAAGGTCGAACCAGCGCCACTCATCCTGCTTGTCCGGTTCGGTCACCTGCGGTTCTCCGTTTGATGATCCGGCCACGATATGAAGGGTCACGTAATGACGGTCAGAACGGATGCTGTCTGCGGCTCCGAGAAGAAACAGGTCATCGATCTCAAGGCCGGTTTCTTCTTTAACTTCTCTTGCGGCTCCTTCGAACATGGTCTCACCGAATTCCTGTTTGCCTCCCGGCAGGCACCAGCTGCCTGGCTGATAGATGCCTCCCGTGTCTTTTCCTTTTTCGCAGCGGTGTCCAAGCAGCAGTTTTCCTTCACGAAGGACCATCACTCCGATCCCGACCCGGATCTGTTTGCTCATATCTCCCATTTTATTTCACTCCTCTTCTATGCCCTGCGGTTTCTCTCTTCTCATCATCATAACGCTTCGGGTATGATCCGTAAACATCGAAAGTTATAGATGAAATATAACATTGTTTTGTGTATAATGGACAAGGCAGTTTTACTGCCGTCAAGTCATATTATACGGAGTAATCATGGATACGAAAACACCTTTCCGGCAGCGGGAGCACCTGGATTATCCCAGACTCACCATGTTCCAGCTGATCAGCCGGAACGCCCGGTCTTATCCGGAATGGACTGCCTATTCCTTTTTCCGGAAGAAAACCACCTACCGCACATTCTTAAAAAAAATCGAACGATGCGCAAGAGCGCTGACCGCCTGCGGCGTACGGCCCGGTGACGCGGTGACCATCTGCCTGCCCAACATTCCGCAGGCGATCGACTGTTTTTATGCCATCAACCGGATCGGTGCCGTCGCCAACATGGTCCATCCGCTCTCAGCAGAAAATGAGATCACCTTTTATCTTGACCTGGCCGAAAGCCGGATCATCCTGACAGCCGATATGTTCTATGAAAAGGTCGCAGCTGCCTCGGACGCGGCTGATCATCCCGTGCGGATCCTGGTCACCCGGATGCAGGATGAGCTGCCACCGCACCTGGCCCTTGGCTATTCTCTTACCCAGGGGAAGGAC
>JBGUOI010000069.1:0-10869 GCA_045118075.1 Porcincola sp.
TAAATATCCCGTCTGTGGTCTTACAGATCGATCCGCGGACCCCCAGAGTCAGCAGGAAGGAAGATGCCGGGAACATCTCAGAGAGCTTGTCAAGCTGGTCTTTCGGATCCTTTTCTCCTGTCAGTTCTTCCGCTTCAGTCTCATTCAGGATGATCCAGTCCGCCAGCTTCAGCGCTTCCTTCGAAACGGCATCATTCATGGGGGCAGGATTGATCGCGATCATAAGGCCCGCATCGTGAGCCATCTGCATGATCTCGTTCATACAGTTGATCTCATTCTGCAAAACGATCATATCGCCCTTCTCAAAATGAGAAAGCACCTGTCCGACAAAACCGATGTCCATCGCCTGGTTGGCTCCCCCGTAGAGCATGATGCAGTTTGCGCCGTCATCATCCACCTGGATGACGGCATTTCCGGTGGGTACAGAGACCATCGTCAGATCATCCGTACGGATTCCGTACTTTGCGCAAAGGTCAAGGAGGAACGCACCGTCCTCTCCGATATGTCCGGCATGGCAGACCTTACAACCTGCCCTTGCCAAAGCGACAGACTGGTTAAAACCTTTGCCGCCTGCGTTCCTGGTCACGCTGCGGGCAGAAAGTGTCTCCCCCGGGCGGACAAAATGCGGAACTCGGTATGTAATATCAATATTAACGGAGCCGAAATTCAATATTTTCATCTGTCTTTTCCTCCCCTTTTTTATCCGGATTTTATGAAACCGGCTGTCTTTCCGGAACATCAACGCACAGTATCCCATTAAAGAAAGTGTACTACAAAAGCCGCTAAAAGTATACTTTCAAAGTCTACTTATCAGCGGCTTTTCATATTATTCCGGATGATTATTGAGTCCGGGACCGGGGTCATTCGTTTCCGGTCACACCGTATCTGGTCTCCAGCAGTTTTCCGACATGCCTCGTCTCAAAAAACATGTCCCTGTTCATGATCACGATAACGGCGGCTGCGATGATCACAACGATCGTTTCAACACACTTCGTTTCAGGCGTCATGGCGATCTTTTCCTGAAGAAAGTTGACTGCCAGATGGAATATCATGCACGCGAGGATAGACCGGTCACTGACGAGATATACCCAGGTGATGATAAAGCCCAACGGAATACCGCTGATGAAAAAGTTGATCACATACATGGGGTTGACCATCAGTCCCGCCTGATAGGTTCCCTTGATAAAGATCAAAGGAAAATGCCAGAAAGACCACAGGATGCCGAAGATCATGCTTTCCCGGAACCAGTTCATATAAGCCCCGATCGAATCCTCGCAGTATCCTTTCCAGCCGACTTCTTCAATGATCGAAGCCAGTGTGACGGTGATCAGTGCGCTGCCGATTCCGACGCCGGTAAACGAAAAGTCCTCTGTAAATGAAAACTGGCTTAAGGACTGCCCGAATGCAAGTGATAAAAGGATAGAACAAACGATTATCCCTGCAAACACGACCACTGCCAGCAGGACATTCATCCATTTCACTTTGTAAAACCCGATGAGCTTGATCTTAAGATCCTTCTTCAGAAGATCTGACCCGGATGTAAGAATGATCACCGTTGAAACGGCTGCCGGAGCGAGCAGCCCGATCAGCATGAGAACAACTCCTATGTTCTCATTTACAAAAATGGCGGGGACCCAGAAGATCCATGTAAAAAAATATGCCAGTGCAAAAAACAGGACGGGTCTGTATTTATATGGTTTCATATTTCCTCCCTTTCTCCAGCTGTCTGATGCTTGCGGAAAATAAAAGCGTCACGGAAGCTGCCGCAAGAAGAATGCCCGAAATGATGATCACCGCTGCCGAGCCTCTTCCGACGCCGCGTCCGGTGATCTGGCCGGCTGTATCTGCTGCCGCGCCGGATACGGCATAGGCAGCCGCATAACCCAGCTGAGAGATGGATCCGATCATCCCCCAGGCCCTTCCCTGTGCTTTATCCGGTATGTTTGTCCGAACCAGATAATCCAGACAGTTATTGGCAATCGGCAGCGCCGCAAAAAACAGGAACCCGAATATGCAGATCGGAATCATTTTTTCAAACAGCCCAAACCCGGACATAAACAATCCGGAAAGCATGAGCGCCAGGGCAAGCGTCCGGACATAATGTCCCTTTAACCCCCGGGTTCCGAGAACAATGCCGGTCACAAGCATGCCGCTTGCACAAATCGTTTCTGCCAGGCCAAGTGTCTTCGCATCGGCAAACGACAGTATAAGAGGCTGGGCCAATACCTGGAACGTTCCCATAAAAAGTGTGATCACCGAGGACACTGCCACGAGGATCAGCACGCCCTTCTTTCCGCTGATGATCCGCCACCCGTCTTTAATGCTCTGCAAAAATGGTTCTTTCATATGAGTCTTTTTGCTTCCGATTCCTTTTCTAACAACTGCAGCACTGATAACAGTCAGAAAGAACGTACAGATATCGATCACAAGCAGAAGTTTTACGTCGCGCACAGCCAGCAATAATCCTGCGATGACCGGCGAAAACAGGTATCTCGCACTTCCTGCAAGCGATACCAGGCCGCTTGCCCGGGAATATTCCTCTTCATTCAGAAGGTCCGTGATTGTTGCGCGGAATGCCGGCTCCAGAAGGGCAGAAAAAACAGCGCTGACAAACACCCCCATGCAGATCTGCGAAAGTGACGCGCCTCCGTTCATAATGCAGACCAGAATGTAGACGATGCCAAGAGCAGAGCATCCGTCACCGATCATCATAAGGAACCTGCGGTCATAACGGTCCGCCAGCACGCCGGCGGGCACAGAAAGGAGCAGCGTCGGAAGAAAACCGAGCAGCGTGACGAGTGCCATGCCTGCGGCGCTTCCCGTCTGCCGGAAAATATACACGCCGAGTCCGAAACCGGTAAGTCCGCTTCCGACGGCCGAGACCAGTTCTCCCATCCAAAGCAGCAGAAATTTCCTGAAATTGTTTTTCTTCATCGGTCGGGGCCTCACCTGATCAGTCCCCTGATAAATTCCATCGTTCCTTCTTTGGCACCAAGCAGTTTTTCCGTCATGTCAATGAACACCGCAATATCCCGGTCCGTATATTTTCCTTCGTCAAACATGTCATTGCTGACAAATAACAGCATCCTGACACGCTCCGGAATGTTATCGCAGGAAAAGATTCCCTCCCGGATTCCTTCTTCCACCACTTCGGAGAGAATCGGCACGACCGTTTCGACCAGTTTCTGCCTGATCTTGTTATGCATAATGATATTCTCCGGTCTCATCAGTGCGCCTTCGATTGGAAGTTCTTCCTTTGACGGACGGATGGATGAAACGATTCCGACGATCTTTTGCGGTACGGGAACAGGCGATGCCATGATCTGCTTTGCCGCTTCCGCCTCCTGCTCGATCATCATTCCAATGACTTCCTCAAGCGTCTGTTCCTTGCTCTTAAAGTAATAATAATAAGTTCCTTTGGCGATACCGGCTTCTTCGATAATGTCATCCACACTGGTATTTTCATATCCTCGGGAAATGAACATCCTGTAAGCGATCTGAAGCAGTTCCTGTTTCCTTCTTTCTCCCTTTTTCATGGCGCTTCTCCTTTTTCGACTATTGGTCGGTTTTTATGTTACAACATCCGACTTTCGGTGTCAAGGAGTTTTTCGACCGACAGTCGAAAAAAAGAGCCGGGAAGCTCCCGGCTCCTTTTCATTGGATTTCATGCAAGAAAAAAAGACACCTTGCGGTGTCCTTTTTTTACGCTTTCTTCATCATTCCGTGATCGCTTCTGTCACCTCTTCAGCCGCCTCAGCCGGGACAAAGAAGTATTCGATCTGTTCGTCATTCTCTACCGAGGCCACCAGTGCTGCCCTCAGCGTTCCGTCTTCCAGATAGTTGACTGCGATCAGTTCAAACATCTCACTCTCATCATCGAAATGAACAAAGAGACCGCCGTCCTGGTTATCCATCTCAATACTGACCGGTTCTTCGAAATAAAAGCCGCTCAGCGTTACTGTCGTCCCGTCGATCTCCATATCCATATAAGCCGCATCACCGGGAGCGACATCAAGATAGGCATCGTCAGCCCCGACCTTGTAGGCTGACCATTTCCCCTGGAGCAGGTCCAGGTCTGCTTCATAATCGATCTCTGCCGGCACGAAGTTCTCGATCGCTTCGCGCCCGAATGTCATTGAATTATCCTCTCCTCCATCAAAAAACAGACCATCCTGCGTGATCTCAAGATGTCCGTCTCCGTCCATCAAAAGGCCGTCCTCGGTCACTTCCCAGGTGCCTTTGTTGACATCACTTCCCAGCTCCATCTCGTAGGTTCCGTCTTCATTGAGGGTCATCTTGATCGCAACGCCCTTCATTTCCGCATACCAGTCACCGGTATAATCCGCCTCGCCGGCAAAAGCCGGTACGGCACACATCAGTAATGCAGCACCACAGGCAGCAAGCAGCATTCTTGTCTTTTTCATTTTTGCAATTCCTCCTTTGGGTAAATAGCACGATTGCCGGATTTAATAATCACAAATATATACGCATGACCGTACCGGCATCCACACAGGCATCAAAACAGACGCGGAATTTCCGGTCCTTTTTTCTCCGGTTTCGGCAATAAAAGATCCGGCATATACCGTACCATACTCTCAGAAATTGTAAAGGGCAGCTGCTCTTCTTTTAACAGATCGCAAAACAGTTCCAGCGGTTTATTGTCCTTTGTGAGCATCTGGAAGGTTATGCAGAATTTATCCGGCAGTGCGTTTACTTCAAGCATCAGGTTGCCGTCCGTAATCGTATAGATGGATTCAATATACTCCGCCATACCGCCCCAGTCTGTCCTTCCCACATAACTGATCATATAGGTGTCGCGGGCATCACTGGTGTAGATACTGTTTTTCTGGGCATATTTGATCTTGGACTTCAGATCCGGCTGAGCATCGATTCCTTCTCTGGATTCGACAAGCTTACGGTACCATTCGAAACTGTTCTCCGGCTGCATCTGTGTAATGATCGCACCTCTGGCACGCTGGTTCAGCCGCTCTATGGACTCATCCGCCATCTCAAAACCATATTTCACATGGATGAATCTGACGAAGTCCCGATAAGACTTATCACAGCCGATATCCTTCCGGTAGTCGTCAGCGATCTTAGCGGAAATAAACTGGCCTTCCTTGGGCTGAAAATAGCGGGTCGTCATTTTCATCATGAGCGCCGCCAGAACGGAGTTGGGGCTTCCGTCGATCTTTTTTGCGTACTCCATAAAAGGCCGGCTTTCAAGTTCAAGCTGGTAATAATAAACATCATTCGCAAACGGATTAAGAAAATACAGGTAATCCTGTTCCATTCCGACCTTACTGTCCCCTTCTTCATAACGTTTCAGGGGATCATCCGTCGGAAGCTGGCTGACATCGGGATATGCATATTCCTCCTCATCGACGACCGAACCTACTTCTTTAAGATCCACAGGCGGCGTGATCGTGCCATACTTCTTTGTAAGATACTGGTACAGGGTCGTTTTGATCCAGTACATGGCGCCGTATGCTCCGCACAGGCAATGCGCCCAGTTGAACCAGATATTGTTGTCTCTCCAGGTGATCGCAAAAAGATGTTCCGCCACTTCTTCAGATCCCAGGACCAGGCGCTGATTCTTCTCAGGTAAAACTTTGATCAGCCGTTCATTGGGAAGCAGAACATAGTTCTCACCTTCATCCAGCCCCACTTTTACAGAATAATAAGGGAATCGCGTCATCGCTTCTCTGGCTGCCTGAGTCAGAAGTTCTTCGTCTACAGCCTCATTCAGCGTCACCTTCACTCGGACGGTAAAAGCATTTTTCTTTCTGTACTCATAAAGCAGGTAAACATCCGGGTTGCTGCTCATCTTTATTCCCCTTTCTCAAAACCCTTTCTCAAAAAGGATATACGTCTGCTTATCTGTTGCTTCACGATCTTTGTGTCGATCGCTGCGTCATATCCGTGGAAAGTTCCTTTAGTTTCGTTAATCTCGACATCCACTCCTGCCTGCATGAGTTTCCGGGCATACGCCAGTCCCTCATCGTGAAGGCAGTCATATTCCGCAGTTTCAATGTAGGTCGCGGGAAGCATATCCGGAAGTTCGCAATGCATGGGAGAGGCCTTGTCTCTTTCTCCTTCGTCTTTTCCGCAGTAGTAATCCCACATCGTCTCATTATCGACAGAGTTCCACTGCGGTGTGTCCGTGAACCTCTTCATGGATTCCGTCTCCATCCTCGCGTCTGTGACCGGATACACGAGCATCTGAAGACACGGCATTTTTACCTTCTCTTCTTCCCAACGGCTGCAGACCAGTGCAGCGATCGAAGCTCCCGCGCTGTCCCCGGCGATACCGATCCGTGTCGGATCGACACCAAGTTCATGCGCATTTTCTGTCACATATCTGTACAGCGATGCGACGTCTTCATAAGCCGCCGGATACTGGTATTTCGGTGCCAGATGATAATGCGGGAAAAAGACTTTGCATCCTGTCTTTTTCGAATAGATCAGGACAAGTTTTTTCTGATAAGCCGCAGCCTTGTAGGCAAAAGCACCGCCATGTACGTAAATTAGCGCAGGCATTTCTCTGCCCGCTCCGGATGGGGAAAAGACAGTTGTTTTGAACTGAAGTTTCCCCGTCCCCTCCGTTACGATCATCTCTTCTTTAATTCCTTCCGGGACCTTTGTCGTGTGCCACGCCAGATCCTGATATATGTTTCCGGCAGCAACCACGCCCTTGTTAAAAGGATATGAGGACGCGCTTTTTCTAAGTTCCGGGTCTATCAATTCTTTATAGTCCATATCTTTTATTATTCTTTCCCAACCGTTTTTTGAATCGACGGTACTCCGCATCAGCGTTTCCCGGCTGCTTTGATCAGTTTTTTAATCGCATAGATGGCCAATGCGATGGAAACGGCGAATCCTGCCAGCGCAAACAGCGGGATACCGTCGACCAGCGGCGGCATTGATGCTGCGTATACTCTGCAGGACCCGCTGAAGATCACACAGGCAAATATGGCGATCAATACATCCGTAATCACTCCGATCAGAACGCGGAACGGCTCCTCGTATCCCGTCAGCTCAAAACTGATCTTCAGCCTTCCCTTCACAAGATTTCGCAGCACATCCGAAGCCAGTCCCGGCAGCTTAACCGTACGAAGCGTCGTAGCCGCCAGTGATCCCATCGATGAAGCCAGTTTCTCTTTTACGTCAATACTTTCCTTTGCCCTGGACATCAGCTTTTCCTGAAGGAAATCAAACAGGTCAAGCTCCGGACAGAACATTTCAATTACGCCTTCCATGGTGACCAGGCTCCGGATCATCATGGTATATTCCGAAGAGACGGCAATGTGGTGCTCATTCAGAAGATCCGTCAGATCTCCCATCAGCCGTCCCACATCGATATCCTTGAGGTTTGTCGCGGACATATACTGGGAGCAGATGCTCTCCAGATCGTCCATCAGGCGTGTCTTGTTTAGTTTCCCCTTCACTGTCCCCAATGCAAGCGCAGCATTGGTCATTCCCTCAATATCTTCCTGGACCAGCGCAAAGATCAGATTCTGGATCGCGCCGATATTCGCCTCCGTGAGATGTCCGACCATACCAAAATCGATCCAGTACGGTACGCCCTTGGAGATCATGATATTGCCCTGGTGCGGATCCCCGTGGAAGAACCCCGCATCCAGCACCTGGTGCAGGTAATTGTTCACGAGGGCTTTTCCGATCTCCAGGCGGTCATACCCCTCTTCCTCCACACGTTCTTTATGTGAGATGGAATATCCGTCCACAAAAGTCATGGTAAGGATGCGCTCCGTGGTCAGCTCATCGATGATCCGCGGACAGGAGACCTGTGTCTCATCCTCCAGACACAGTTTCCTGAAGGTCCTTGTGTTCTCCGCTTCGACCCGGAAGTCCAGCTCCTCCTCCGTCACCTTTTCCAGCTCATGGAGGATACCCTTAAGGTCAATGCTTTCAGTCTCGTCATCGCTTTCTGCCGTCATGCTCACCATTCCGGCAAGTTTATTCAGGAGAACAAAGTCTTCCCGCATCATGTCGGCGATCTCCGGACGCTGCACTTTTGTCACCACCCGCGTCCCATCAAGGAGCACACCATAATGGGCCTGCCCGATAGAAGCGGAGCCGAGCGGTTCGTCGCGGAATTCACTGTAGATCTCATCAATGCGCTTCCCGGTCTCCTGTTCGATGACCTCCCGCGCCACCGATGCCTCCAGCGGCTTCACGCTGCTGCGAAGCTTCTCCAGTTCCCTGCAGTAGCTCTTCGGGAGCATGTCTGTCCGGCTGGACATGATCTGGCCGATCTTGACATATGTCGGCCCCAGATCTTCAAGTGTTGTCCGAAGCTCCTCCGGCGAAAAGCCGCTGGTATAAAAGTTATGCTTCGCAAATACACCGAGGATCTCAGCAGAACGTTTCTTGTTCTTTTTCTGCTTTTCATTATTCTTTGTTTGTTGTTCAGTCATTCGCTCTCACTCCCGTTATAACTCCGAAACGGCCAGATCCAGAACAGACTGATCGCATATACCGCCGCAGAGTAGAAAAGTGTTCCACCGATCACATATAACAATTTGCGTGGATTGTCAGCCCATGGGTTCACAAAGAGGATCGTACCGAATATCAGCAGCAGAATGCTTAAGATCACCAGCACCCACCAGCCGCTGCGGCCGGAGCGCCGGGCATACATTAATGCATGATACAGGCCGTAAGCTCCGAGCAGGATCGGAAGTGTTCCGACCAGCCAGTTCAGAAGCCACAAAAACAATCCGTCAACGGAAAACAGCAGTACGCCCGCAAGGCCGAACAGCAGTCCCACAAAAAGATTGATATAATGGATCAGTGCCTTATTGCTGTTGAGGAAATCCAGTACTCTGAGAATAGAAAGAACAAGGAAAATAAAACCGAGCACTTTCCCGAGCAGCGGTATATAAGACACCGGAACAACGAACATCATCAATCCAACAAACATGAGAATAACGATCAGCATGACCATTTGTCTCTTGAACTTATCCAGACTGTTGAATAACATTTATTTTTCCTTTTTCCCTTTGAATTTCTTGCCTGTGGATGCGCCGCCGTCGATCAGGACGTCAATGCCGCACAGATATCCGTTTCTCTCATCCGCGATCGTCGCGATTGCAAAACCCAGTTCTTCGGGTTTTCCCATTCTGCCTGCACATGTGTTCTCGATCATCTGCTTAGCGAAATCTGATTGCTCCACTTCCTGCGTACCCATACCGGTCTCGATCAGGCCCGGGCTGACGGATACCACGCGGATTCCTTTCTTTGCATATTCATGAGCGCATTTCTTGGCATACCACACAACGAAATTCTTACTCAGCACATATGCCATCCCCGACTTGTTGTAGTCATTGCCGGCCAGGTTTGCCTCTCCGGTCATATGCTTTATGAAGGCCTCTTCCTTATACTCTGCTTCTTCATAGATCTGGTGCTTAACGAGAATTCCGGGTGCATCGTAGGCGGAACTGGATGCAATATCCACGATCACACCGCCGTCGTTCATGTATTTATAAAACTCCATATTGACATTCTTTGTACCGACGGCATTGACCATAATGATCTGATCCGGTCCGGCCATCGTGGGTGACAATCCTGCCGAGTGGATCACTGTCTTGATCGTCCCGAGGCTGTTGGCCAGCACACACAGTTCATGGACGTCACTCCTCTTCGATACATCGCAGGCCGCCAGATGGACCTCATGCCCTTCTGCCTCAAGCAGCTCTTTTGCTTTTTCAAGCTTTGATACCGTTCTGCCGGTTAATACCAGAATCACATCTTTATCAATATTTCTCGCGGTCTCCAGACCCATGCCGCTTCCGCCGCCCGTGATTACACAAACGTTCGCCATATTCTTTCTCCTTTTTGATTTCTTAAAAACATCTGTCACTCAGCACATCGGTTCAGCAGATCACTGCCTTATTCTTCCGGTTTGATGATTCCTTCTGCGAGGAGCCATTCCACCATATCATGGATCGTTTCCTCATAAGGACGGATCGTATATCCCAGTTCTTCTTTGGCTTTACTCGAATCAAACTGATTGTTTCTGGCCATGCTGTAAACGTTGAAGGATGTCATCAGCGGCTTTTCACCCTTTTTCTTGGCCATCGATTCCATGGCATGTCCCATAATATTCGCTGCAAAGATCGGAAGGAAGAATTTGACTTTTTTACCGCCGCTTTCTTCCGTGACCATACGGCAGAATTCCTTGAATTCAACCGGCTCATTTGCGAGAATATAGCACTCACCGCAGCGTCCTTTATCCGCTGCTCCGATCATACCCTGTGCCAAGTCTCTGACATCGCACAGATTGAAATCACCGTCCACACCTGCGGGCAGTTCTCCGTTGATGATGCGGATCAGGTTCTGGGTCGGTTCACCGATTGCATAGTCCCCGGGGCCCATAATGCCGCTCGGATGAACGACACAGGCGTTGAGTCCCCTGTGATGGACGGCGTCGAGGACTTCCTGTGTGGCAAGAGCTTTGCTCATGGCATAACAGCCCGGTACTTTGGTCTCATCAAAATAGTCGATCTCTTTGATGGCAGTTCCTTCCGGCTGTTCCGGAATCGCACCGGTACTGGAGCAATAAACCAGCTTCTGAATCCGCGGCATGGTAAGGCACAGTTCAATGATGTTTTTCGTTCCTCCCACATTCACATCGATAACTTTCTGGTTAAAGTCGGGACTGGAAGTAACGATACTTGCAATGTGCAGAACAATGGCTTCTTCATCCTCCGGGACCTCAAAAAACGGCCTGAGGCTCTCCATGTCCGTGAGATCGCCTTCGAGAATCGCCTCCACCCGTAAAACGGGTGGTTCGGGATGCGGGCTATAAGCCCGCGTTGCCTGCCAGCGTCTAAAGGCGCTGGCTTTCTC
>JBGUOI010000070.1:0-13104 GCA_045118075.1 Porcincola sp.
TGATGCGTGGATCAGCCTGCTTGAGAAGCTTATGTCGGAAAACAAGATTTGAACGGATACAGATAAGGAAACTGCCATGCGCAAATACAACGGATTTGAGGACCTCCTTCGGGATTTTGAGACCAATGACCCTGAAGCGGATGCGTTGCTGCAGTCAAAAGGCGGAATGAAGACGGCCGTCTCCCGGAAAGAATTTGCCTTTATGGCAAGGGAGCGCGCAAAAGAGCTGACCCAAGACAAATGCACCTGCCTGGGCATTCTTTGTGACGGGTCGCCCGAATGTGTGCTCACTATTTTCGGATCGGTCCTGTCGGGAAAACAGACCGTTCTTTTGAATGAAAACGTGCCGGACAAACTCCTCGGGGAACAGATCGCCCATACGGACATCGATGCTTTATGGGGGGATCCGGACCTGGTGGATGAGCTGTCATGCCATCTGACACCCGGACTGAAAACACCCGAAGAAGCAGAGCAGGGGCGTCACCGCATCCTCTTTTTTACCTCGGGGACTACAGCCGGCAGCAAGGCGGTCATGCTCACTGACTGCAGCCTTATGGCGGCGGCGTATAACGGCAGCTGCATGCTGCCTCTTCAAAAAAATGATATTCTGATGTGCATGCTGCCGCTGGATCACGTATTCGGGATGGTCTGTTCCCTGTTATGGGCCATGCAGTGCGGCGCCGCGGCTGCACTCGGACGGGGCATGCGCTATTATACGCAGGATCTTTCATTTTTCAGCCCGACGGTGTTTTCAGCCGTTCCCTCGCTGCTGGAATTCCTGCTCGCTCAGAATCTGATCAACCCGCGGCTTCGCCTGGTGCTTGTGGGGGCAGGAGACTGCCCGAGGTCTGTTCTTGAACAGGCAGCATCCCTTGGACTTAAGATCAGCTTCGGATACGGACTGACGGAGACGAGCTCGGGCGTGGCTATCAGCTGCGGAGGGGATCCCTACGCACTCGATGTCTGCCCGGAGGATACCGTTACGCTTGCCGCGGACGGGGAGATCCTGGTCTCCTCCGAAAGCTGTATGATGCAGGGATACTACAAACTGCCGGAAGAGACAGCTTCCGTATTAAAAGACGGGGTTCTTTATACCGGAGACCTCGGAAAGTGGGACGGGGAAGGCCGTCTGCATATCATCGGACGTAAAAAAGAGATTCTCGTGCTGAAGGACGGGACGAAGATCTTCCTCCCCGAATATGAGGCACGTCTTCTGAAAGTACTTCCGGGAAAGGATTTTGCCGTTCTGGCCGCAGAAGGCAGGCCGGTACTGCTGATCTGCGCAAAGAAAGAAGAAAAAGACCGGATCCGCGAAGCGATCCGCCCGGTAATGAATACACTGCCGCGATCACAGCAGATCAGCGGAATCTTTACGATTACACAGGCTCTTCCGAAAACCGCTTCCGGAAAGCTGATGCGCTGGGCGCTGCAAAAACTGATTTTGAATTGACCAGAAAGGGATGGCTATGAATAAAAACGAGATCGCAGACATCTGCAGGGAAGTGATCTATGAGTGTTTTCCGGATATGGAGGGCACACCGCTTTATGAAGACACCGTCATCAATACGGATACCGCTATCGATTCGATGGGATTTACCCTGATCATCTGCCGGCTGGAGGGCAGATTTGATGTGAAGATTCCCACCAGGCAGTGGGCAAAGCTCTCCACGTTCGGAGATGTGGTGAACGCGATTGACCGGAGGATCAGGTCAAAATGAACATCTATAAAAAAGAATACCAGGTCCTTTCGTCTGATGTGGATCCGGCCCTTAACCTGAAGATCTCCACTCTGTTCACCTGGATGCAGGAAGCGGCGATCGCGCACACGATCGAACTGGGCGTTACCCGCCAAAGATCGTTTGATATCGGGCTTTTGTGGGTGGTCATCCAGTATCGTATCCGCTTTTATTCGCTTCCGGTATACGATGATATCGTTACGCTCAGTTCCTGGCCGGGAAAGGATATGCACCTTTTCTTCCCGCGGTATTTCCGCCTGGCCGGCCGTGACGGCAGGCCCCTTGCGGATGCTTCTTCAATCTGGGGACTGATGTCAGGAGAAAACCGGCAGATCGTGTTCCCGGAAGAACACGGCATTCACATCCCGCAGACGGTGACGGGAGATGAGATCCCTCTTCCTTCGAGGATCCGTTCACACACACCGGAGAGGACGGTTTCATTTACCGTGCCGTACAGTTACCTTGATCTGAACGGACATATGAATAATGCCAGGTACTTTGACCTGGCATCGGATCATATGAGTGAGGACCTCCGTTCGCGTCCCGTGAAGGAGCTGAGTGCCGACTTTGTCGGGGAAGCCAGGTACGGCGACGAGATCACGCTCGGCCTGAGCACCGAAGAAGACGGGTTTGTCATCAGCGGTGAGCGCGAAAAGAACATTTTCAGGTTGTCATACCTGTTTTAAGCGCTTCATTTCTCTCAGGAGATATTCTTCGAGTTTTTCCATTCCGTTCCCGGTCTTTGCGCTGACCGGAAAGATCTGAATCTTATCATTGAGCATACGGGCGCGCTGCGAGCACTTTTCCATATCAAAGGAAAAGTAGGGCAGTGCGTCTGTTTTTGTGATCACCAGTGCATCGCTGCTCTGGAACATAAGCGGATATTTGAGCGGCTTATCATCCCCTTCGGGAACAGACAGAAGCATGATATTGATATGTGAACCGGTCGCATATTCAGCCGGGCAGATGAGGTTGCCCACATTTTCAAGGAAGATCATATCGAGGCCGTCCGGTCCCATCTCTTTAAGCGCGGCCGCCGTCATGCCCGCATCCATGTGGCACATGCCGTCCGTGTGGGCCTGAATCGACCTTCCGCCCAGCTGCTCGATCCGCTCGGCATCGACACTGGCATCGATATCCGCTTCGATCACACCGATCCTTACTTTTCCGCGCAGGTCTTCGATGATCCTGCCAAGCAGAGTCGTTTTCCCCGAGCCGGCCGCGCTCATGATATTGACCATCAGGATACCCCTGCAGGCCAGCTCTTCGCGCAAAGCGGCCGCGTCCGCATCATTGGAAGCCGTCACGGATTTTTTCAGTTCTATGATCTTCATCGGAGCCTTCTCCCTTCAATTTTCCATGTCAATTGTCAAAAAAATTGTAGTACATGAAAAAGGAATAGGCAAGGATAAGCCTTGACTTTATCTGTCAAAATGGTAAACTTTTTTAGTGAGCATTTTTTGTGTTTTTCCTGAACCGCCAAAGTTTTTTCGGCCGGGAGAGCACATCATATGATGAAAGTATGGAGGAAGAGAAAATGAAGAAAGCACTCTGTATCATGGCAACAGCAGCCGTTCTTACCACAGCAGCTGCTTCTTTGGCAGGAGCTGAGACTGTACTGCAGCTCGGCACTACCGTTAATGAGCAGGATTCGTTCCAGGTAGCAGCTGAAAAGTTCGCTGAGCTGGTAGAAGAAAAGACCGGCGGTGAGTATAAGATCGAGATCTATCCCAACGGAACGCTCGGCGGTGAGTCCGATATGCTTGATTCCATGTCCATGGGCATGCTTGACATGGGTATCATTACAGCCGGCCCGTTCGTCAATTTCTCCCAGATGATGGGCGTGCTTGATATGCCGTTCCTTTTCGCAAACAATGAAGAAGCTTACAAGATTCTTGACGGCGATGTCGGCAAAGAGCTTCTGGACACCCTTGAAGATGCAGGCCTTAAGGGTCTTGCCTATGCAGAGCGCGGTTTCAGGAACATCACGAATTCCGTGCGTCCTGTTAAGAACGCTGCCGATGTTGTCGGCCTGAAACTTCGTGTTATGGAAAATGAAGTATACACAGCTACGTTCAACGCACTGGGCGTGAACACTGTCCCGATGGCATGGGCCGATGCCCTGACCGCCATGCAGCAGGGAACAGTCGACGGTGAGGAGAACCCCATCAACGTTATCTTCTCCTACGGCCTGTGGGATTATGAGCAGAAGTATGTCACCCTTGACCGTCACAGCTATTCCACTGCTATCATCACCATGAGCCTTGACAAGTTCAACGAGCTTGATGATGCGACCAAGCAGATCTTTATCGACTCCGCCCAGGAAGCTGCCGAATATGAGCGCGCATGGGTCGCCGACCAGGAAGCCGATCAGCTTCAGGCGATCAAGGACCATGGCGTAGAAGTCATTGAAGATCCGGACATCGAGACCTTCCGTGAGAAAGTACAGTCTGTCTATGACTCTTATCCGCAGTATTCCGAATATATTGACAGGATCCATGAGGAGCTTGGCGAATAATGAAACTTTTACTGAAGATCAGTGATACACTCGATCGGATCTGCGGTGTCCTGATCGTATTCATGATCGGCGCGATGGTTATTATTACCGTCGCGCAGATCATTTTCCGCAGCTGGTTTTCGGCTCTCTCCTGGTCTGAGGAGGTGACCCGCTACCTGCTGATCTGGTCCACGTTCCTGGGGGCGACCTGCGTCTACAGGCACAGCGGCAACATCGCCATTACCTTTATCCAGGAGGCGTGTCCGCCTAAGGTGACGAAGTTCCTGCGTATCCTTGTCCACGCTGTATGCATGGTCCTGTTTGCGGTCCTTTGCTGGTATGGCGCCCGATACGCGATGAACCTGAAAAAGACGGCCACCACCCTTCCGATCAAAATGAGTTATATTTTTATCGTCGTTCCGATCAGCATGGGGATCTGTGCTTACCATGCCCTGGTCCTTCTCCTGCTCGAACTTGGGCAGAAAACTCCGGATAAGGAGGTGAAGGCCTGATGGCAGCCATACTGTTTATCGTCTTTATCCTGATGCTGATCATCGGTGTCCCGGTGGCTTTTGCGATCTGCACGGCTTCCGCGGTGACCATGTTCGCCGGATACGGCGACCAGAAAATGATGATCATCGTCCAGAGAATGTTCCAGAGCTGCGATTCATTTTCCCTGATCGCCGTGCCGTTCTTTATCCTGGCAGGAGACCTGCTTGCCAAGGGCAAGATCTCCAAGGTCCTGGTGGAGTTTTGTGAATCGTTTCTCGGAATCATCCGGGGCGGCCTGTCAGTGGTATCCGTCCTGGCCGGAATGTTCTTTGCGGCCATCTCCGGATCAGGTGCAGCCACCACGGCTGCCGTAGGTGCGACACTGGTCCCCGAACTGAAAAAGAGAGGATACCGTGAAGATTCCGCCGCCGCGCTTGTCGCCGCGGCCGGCACGATCGGCGTGGTCATCCCGCCGTCGGTTCCCATGGTCCTGTATGCGGTCATCGCGGAAGAGAGCGTGAACCGCCTGTTCAAAGCCGGCTTCATTCCCGGCTTCATGATGGGAGCCGTGCTCATCGCAATCTCGCTCCGTCAGGCCTATAAGTGGAATTATCCGAAGGGATCGACCCTGGACCCGAAAAAAATCCTAACGACATTTTTGAGAGCAGTGCCCGCGATCCTGATGCCCCTGATCATTCTGGGCGGTATCTTCTCGGGGTTCTTTACCCCCTCCGAAGCAGCGGCTGTTGCCGTTGTCTATGCCGTGCTGGTCTCAAAACTGATCTACCGCGACCTGACCTGGAAAGGCCTTTTTGAGATCATGAAAGGTTCCGCGAAGACAAGCGCGGTCATCATGATCATCATCTCGTGCTCAGGTCCCTTTGGCTGGGCACTGGCGAACTGGCATATTCCGGAGGCGATCTCGGCAGCCGTGCTGGGCGTCTCTACGAATAAATATGTCATCATGCTGCTGATCTCCGTGATCATCCTGATCGCCGGCGTCTTTATGGAAACGTCATCCGCGATCATCATCCTCACTCCGGTATTCCTTCCGCTGGTGAGGGCGTTGGGGGTGTCCACCCTTCACTTCGGCATCCTCTTCGTGGTAGGTATCGCGATCGGCATGATCACACCGCCGGTAGCGATCAACCTGTTTGTAGCCACAGGAATCACAGGGCTGCCCATCGAGAAGATATCGAAGGCAGTCGTTCCGTACCTGGTCGGCCTGATTGCAGTATTTTTACTGATCGTGTTCGGGCCGCTGGTGATACCGGGACTTTTATAACAATTAATAACAAAAAGAAAGCAGAAAGCGGACGCAAATGGAGATTTCCTGAAATGCGTCCGCAAACTTTTTCGCTTTGAAAGGTCAGATGAAAGGAAATAGCGGACGCAAATGGAGATTTCCTGAAATGCGTCCGCTAACTTTTTCGCTTTGGAAGGTCAGATGAAAGGAAATAGCGGACGCAAATGAAGTATTTCTGAATTGCGTCAGCTCGATTTTTGTTATGGAAGGCCCGGAGGGAGGTGGAGAGCGGACGCAATCAAGAATTCCCTGAGTTGCGTCCGCTTTTTGAAGTGATAAAGCAAGTGATAGAAAGAGCGGCTTTTGTCAAAACTCATTTCTATGCAGCTTCACCGACAGTATTTTCAGAAAGAGCTCCCTGCTGCCGACGACCACCAGGCACAGCTTTTCCCTCGTGCGGGAGAGGCCTTCATACAGAAGCCTTAAAGGTTCATTCCTGCCGCTCTTCGTGCGAAGGTGAAGTGAACTGTCGTAGTAATAATCATCGCCAATAACCATCAGTACTTTTCCATACTCCTGGGCGATGATCTTTTTTTCGCTTTCGGCTGTACCTGCCGCAGTGATCAACTCATACTCTTTAGCCCGATAGTAGGCGGTGATCTTCGTAAGTTCTGCCTGATCTTTTGCATAGAGGATGTCGATGCAGCTGTAATCCGGGCGCCCGGCACGGTCCTTGAGGTTCAGAAGCGTGCACAGAAAATTATAAACAGGCCGGTTGATCCGTATGTTTCCGGTGAATTCCATGGTGAGAGTGCTCATCTTCCTGATAAGATCTTCGGTATGATCTTCAGGGTTTCTGATCCACGGCTCATTCAGGAGATGATGGGGATCATAAGCCATGATCACCGGAGTATTCAGGCGTGCGGCACGGGATAATAGTTCCTCAAGCACTTTGCGGTCCAGACGGTCTGCCTCGTCAATCAGAAGTACGTGGTATTCGGAAAGGGAGAACTCTGAAAGATCATCAAAACCGGACCGGATCTCCACATTCTTCAGCCGTTCATTCAGGGTGAGGTGACCTTCGCGCAGCAGACCGGCGTGGATAAAGAGAACATGATCTTTTTTAGACAGAGCCATGGCAAGGTCAAACAGCAGCAGAGTCTTGCCGGTACCGGCAGCACCTGAGAATGAAATGACCGCGGCCGGTTCCTGTTCAAGATAAGCGAGGATTCGTCTCCGGAAATCAAACTGCTGGTTTGTCAGGAAATACTGGCCCTGAAGGAAACTGTCCGGGGATGCGACCGGAGAGATGAGATAATCGGAAGCTTTGAAAAAACGATCGATCCCGTCTTCGAGATGATCACTCAGTGCCGGCTTTTCAAGCACTTCGGCAAGATCCTCCGGATCGCAGACGGAAAAGTGTCCGCGGCTGCTGAGGCGGTAGAGAGTACCGGTATCCATTACATAGGTAAACGAATAAATGGTCCTTGCGGAGTGGGACAGGTAGTAGCGATTCTGTTCGAGCTGTTTCCGGATGCGGTCTTCACCGATATCTTCGCTTTTCAGTTCGATGTTCAGCACACATTCCCCATCCCTGGAAACCTTCAGCAGATCAAATTCTTTTCCGATATGTTCAATGATATAGGAAAAAAAGAAACCGTCCAGCATTGAAAGGCATGTTTCACCCAGATGAGGCGACAGCATTTCAGTCAAAGATCTTAACGAAGACGCCTCATGCGGGCTGATCGCCTTATAGCTGCTGCGGCCGGAAAGGGCCTGGAACAGAAGCGACATGGTCTCCGGATCATCGACTCTTGTCAGCAGGTGAAGATTGACAGCCTTCATTGTCCCGATTCTCCTTTTTAACAGTCATTACATAAATAGTATAGTTCATCACAGATAGGGAGGCAACCGAAGGTTATGCCGAATGATATTGCCACCGATACTTCGCTGCCTTATACTTTTCTTAGTACGTGTCACAGGAAAAACCGAGCAAACACTAAAGGAGCTTTATACCGATGAGAGTACATATTGTCTGGCAGAATGAAAAAACAGAGCCCGGAGAGTATCTGGCCTGGGCTCAGCGCCGGGGATTTGATGTCACATACACAAAATGCTGGCTTTATGAAGAAATGCCGCTTGAAGAAGAACCGGCGGATATGCTGATCGTGCTGGGCGGATGGCAAAACCCGGGCACCACGAAAGAAGAGTGTGATTATTATGATTCGCCCTCTGAGCAGGCCCTGATCCGCAAATACGTGGAATCCGGGAAGATCGTTATCGGTTCCTGTCTCGGTGCCCAGCTGATCGGAGATGCTCTCGGCGGGCACTTCGAAAAAAGCCCGGAACCGGAGATCGGACCTGTTTTGGTCAGCAAAACGGATGAAGGCAGGACGGATCCTTTCCTGAAGGATCTTCCGGACGAATTTGAAGCCGGAGAATGGCACTATGATATGGCAGGCCTTATTCCGGGCAGCAAAGTACTTGCACGGAGCGAAGGATGCCCCAGGCAGATCATCCGATACGGGGAATTTGTGTACGGGCTGCAGTGTCATATGGAGTTCACTCATGAGATCATTGTGAGCTTTCTGGAGAAGATCGGGGACACATTGGATGACCGGGAGAACTACCGGTTTATCCAGTCGGAAGAAGAACTTTTCGCCTATGATTATACGCGGATGAACGGGCTGCTCTCGCGCTTTCTGGACGCAGTGGCTGACGCGTATTTATATGCATGACAGCGGACTGTTTTCTGTCAAAAAACAGTGTTTTAGTGTATACTATAGGTAACTAATATTTTATGCGGAGGTGGCATATGGACAAGAATACAAAGATCTGTATCATCGGCGGCGGACCTGCAGGGCTATCTGCCGGTATGTACCTGGAACAGAAGGGTTACGAGAACTATACGATTCTGGAAAAAGCCGATCGTGTGGGCGGCAAATGCTGGTCTCCCCATTACAACGGCAGACGCTATGAGATGGGTGCGATCATGGGCGTTCCGTCTTACTATGCCGTGCATGATGTGGAGGAATTCTGCGGCATCACCCACGACGGCCCGCAGCTGAACCGCAATTACAAGAACCGTCAGGGGCAGGTGATCGAGCCTTTCGAGCCGAAGAAGAATATTATGAAGATCCCTCGCCTGCTGAAGATGAAAAAGCAGCTGAAAAAGTTCGGTGAGCTTCTGGAGACAAAGTACAAGGGTTACGACATCAACGGACACCGCGGAGTGGCTGAAGGACGCTATGAGGGCTTTTCCGCAGCCAGCGCAAAGAGAGAACCGGTCAGCGGCGTAAATCCGAACCTGAAAGACCTGGCGCTGCCGTTCTCTGAGTTCTGCAAGCTCAACGGAGTGGAGCTGATCCAGGATATCTGGATCGGACCGTTTACCTCATTCGGCTACGGTTATTTTGATGAGATCCCGGCAGCTTATGTGCTGAAATACCTGGATTTCCAGACCTGCATGAACTTCGTGAAGATCAACCTGTGGACCTGGAAGAACGGCACTCAGTTCATCTGGGAATCCCTGAATGAGAAATTGAAAAATCCGGCCCGCTTGAACAGCAATATCGAAAAAGTTGTCAGAGAAAACGGCAAGGTCTATGTGACTGTCAACGGTGAAGTGGAAGAGTATGACAAGATCATTGTCACCTCCCCGCTGTACGTGCCGAATAAAGAGAACCGTGATGACGGACTGGTCGGTATGGTGGATTACTTCGACGCCCGCACCGATGAGAAAAAACTGTTCTCTAAGATCGAATATGAACGATATGATGTCCTGGCTGTGGAAACGAAGCCCGAGGACCATCCGGAGATCTCTTATTATGTCTTCGACAACATGATCCCCGAGCGCCTCGGTCATCTGATGGTCTATTACCGCCGCTGGAGAGACAGCGTAGACCAGGTGATCACCACCTACGCACTGCGCAAGCATAAGAACTCCGAAGAGGTCCCGTATGAGAAGTGCCGCAAGATGGTGCTGCGTGACCTGAAGACGATGAAGAATCCCGCATCGAAAGTTGTCAATGAGTGGAGCGTGTACTATTTCCCGCATGTATTCTCACAGGCGTATAAAGACGGCTGGTACGACAAGGTCGAAGCGATGCAGGGCAAGTACGATACTTACTATGCCGGCGAGATCATGAGCTTCGGCGATATGGATGAGACGGCTGAATATTCACGTGAGCTGGTCGAGAGATTCTTTTAAGGAGAGACGGCATGAAGTTCTATAAAGATCATTATGACGTGATCGTGATCGGCGGGGCGCTGGCAGGGCTGTCGAGTGCCCTGATGCTGGCGGATAAAGGGCTGGATGTGCTTGTGCTGGAACGTCACAATCTGCCCGGCGGTATTGCCACCAGCTTTGTGCGCGGAGGGATCGAGATCGAAGCAGCCCTGCATGAGATGATGTCGATCGGCCCGAAGGAAAACCGCCTGAAGGTCGGGAAGTTTTTCGATGACATGGGAGTCGATATTGACTGGCTTCCTGTCCCGGAAGCCTACCATGCGAGCCTTCCCGGGCTGGAGGTCACACTCCATCCCGGCCTGGAACGCTTTGCGAAAGAGATCGACGAGCAGGTGCCGGGCACCTATGACAAGGTGCTCAAGCTCCTGAAGCTTTGCGACACGGTGTTCAACAGCGTCAATGAGCTTTCCATTCATCCGATGAGCAAGCCTCAGATGCTCCTGAAGCACGAAGCTTTTGTTAAGACTGCAGGCTATTCCACAAAGGAAGTGATCGATACATTTAAACTTCCCCAAAAGGCCGTAGACCTGCTTTCACCTTACTGGATCTACGTCGGAAGCGGCTTTTCGGATCTGCCGTTTACGATTTTTTCCGTGCTGATGGCGGATTATGTGGGCTATGGCTCCATGATTCCGAAAAAACTCAGCCATGAGATGAGCCTGAAGATGGCGGAACGGGCTGAGCAGATGGGAGTACAGATCGAGTACTGTCAGCATGTCGACAAGATTCTTGTCAGGAACGGCAGGGCATATGGAGTAAGGACAAGGAGAGGCGATGAGATCCGTTCGGATTATGTGATCTCTTCCGCTTACCCGAATGCAGTCTATTCCCATATGATCGAGCCCGCCAGGGAAGTGCCTGAGAAAGCGACAAAGATGGTCAACGCCAGGCGCATTTCTCTTTCCGCGTTTTCGGTGATCATGATCCTGGACAAGCCGGCGGCAGAGCTTGGCATCCATGATTACAGCATCTTCCGCGGGGATACGATGGACACGGATGTGCTCTACGATAACCTTGCAGGTCTCGGACCGTACCGCTACCTGACCTGCATCTGCCATAACTACGGAAATCCGGGAGTGACACCGGAGGGAACCTGTTCATTCAGCATTACGGTGCTGCCCAGAGTAGACGGGTGGAAAACCGTGACTGCTGAAGATTATGACCGCGTCAAGCATGAGGTGGCCAGGCAGCTGATCGATGATATGTCAGCGTATTTCGGGACCAACCTGCTCGAACACGTACTTGAGATCGTCATTGAGACGCCCATGACGGTCGCCCACTATACCAATGCCTGGAACGGCTGTATCTACGGGTATGCTCATACGATGGAGGACCATATCATCGCCAGGCTGCAGACCGCCGATGCGGAGAAGTTCATCGAAGGCCTGGAATTTGCCGGTGCGCACGCGATCTCCGGAGACGGAATGGGGCCGCAGGTGACGAACGGGCGCAAGGCGGCCAAAAATGTGCTGGATGATATCAAAGCAAAGGAGGCGGTGAAGAAATGAAGGTCAAGAACTTTCTTAAAGATGTAAGCGGCGCCTCCCGTGTGACTGAGAAACGCCTGAAGGCTTTTGAAAATGCTTCCGGTGCGCTGACGGATGTTGATCCGATCGGCAATGCAGCCAGAGAATGGCATCCGGGGCGCATCGAACTGGTCGTGACGGATATCCGGGACGCCTCTAAGACAGCAAAGACGATCCGCTTCGAGAGGACGGACAGGAAAAAACTTCCCTTCTTCTATGCAGGGCAGTATATCGTGCTCGACCTGAAGATCGGAAAAAGCCTGGTCTCGAGGCCTTACTCCCTTTCATCGGCTCCTTACCAGGCGCGCAGTGAGCATCCTTTCGCGGAGATCACCGTCAGGCGCTCTAAAGGCGACGGGTTTGTCTGCGATTACATCAATGATGAACTGAAGGTCGGCGACGTCCTTACCGGGATGATGGGACTGGGGCAGTTCTATTACGAACCGCTCCGCGATTCTGATCACGTAGTTGCCCTGGCAGGCGGTGTCGGGATCACCCCCTTCGTCTCCATGGCGAAGGAGATTCAAAACGGATCGCTGAATATCGATCTGACAATTCTCTACGGATCTGTCTCTGCAGACGATATCGTGCTGAAGGAAGAGATGGACCGGCTGGAAGGTGAGCATGTGCATATCGTACATGTCCTTTCGGGAGAAGACGAGAACTGGAAAGGGGAGAAAGGCTTTTTAAGTGCGGACCTGATCCGGAAATATGCGGCGCCGGATGCGAGCTATTTCATCTGCGGACCGCAGGTCATGTACACCTTCCTTCGCAAAGAACTGGCGGGCCTGGAGATACCGAAGCGGAGGATCCGCTTTGAGGTCTTCGGACAGGCAAAGGATATCACGGCATTCGAAGGATATCCGGCGCAGCTCAAAGACCGGGTATTTACCCTGACTGTTAAAAGAGGCATCCATGAGGACAGGATCCCGGCGAAGGCGAATGAAAGCCTGGTGACGGCACTGGAAAGATCCGCCATCCGGATCGAGACGGGCTGCCGGAGCGGAGAGTGCGGCTTCTGCCGTACGAAAGTACTAAGCGGGGATTACTTTATCTGTCCGGAGAGCGACGGACGCAGGGCGGCAGACATAGATTTCAATTATGTCCATGCCTGTGCGTGTTATCCGCTTTCGGACATGACGATTAAGATACCGATATTCTGATTAAGTAATGTTGTTTTATTATCCCACTTCAAAAGAAGCAGGAGGATCTGATTATGGCTTATACGGCAATTGAGGATATGCGCAGAACAAACGAGGAGCGTTTCCGCACCGATGTGGGGCCGAAACAGCCGCCGCTCTATGTAAACAGAAGGAAGCGGAATGACCTCAAATCGGCTGCGCTGCGCTTTCTGCACA
>JBGUOI010000071.1:0-6504 GCA_045118075.1 Porcincola sp.
ACGGTCATTGCGATTGAAAATAACAAATATGATCCGACGCTGGAATTGGCTATGAAAATATCCGCGTTTTTTGGAAAAAACGTAAATGATATCTTCTATTTAAACTGATGGTCGTGGCGAAATACAGGTATTATCAAAAAAAGGTTCCTGACAAGGAATGTGAGTCTTGGGAGAAATAAATGCGAGTATTATTAGTTGAAGATGATGAAGCGATCACGATGGGCCTTTCGTATTCTTTGGAGAAGGAAGGTTATGAGGTCGTCACTGCAAAAAATGCGACAGAGGCGAGGTCTGTCTGGACAACGGGAAAGTATGACATCTGCGTTTTGGACATCAATCTTCCGGATGGCAGCGGCTATGACATCTGCCGTTACATCAAACAATCGGAAGATGTGCCTGTGATCTTCCTGACAGCCGTCGATGCAGAGGTCAATGTGGTCATGGGACTGGAGATGGGCGCCGACGATTATATATGCAAGCCCTTCCGGGTAGGTGAGTTGATGGCAAGAATCAAAAGTGTTCTCCGCAGAGCAGATCGGACACAGTCCTGCGGCACTGGAAATAGTAAGCCGGATCATCCGGAAGTCATTGGAGATATTCGGGTTAATACAAAAGAAGCAAAGGTGGTACGGATCGACAGGGAGGCAGAACTGGAGGAGACGATAGAACTGACGGCGTTGGAATACCGTCTGCTTCTGACTTTTGTGAACAACAGAGGAATTGTGCTGTCCAGAAAAAAACTGCTGTCAGACATGTGGGATATCAGCGGCGATTTTGTCAATGACAATACGCTGACGGTATATATTAAGCGCCTGAGAGATAAGATCGAGAGGGATCCCGCAAACCCGGAAATCATCAGGACAGTCCGGGGACTGGGCTATATCCTCGATAAGTAAAGGATCTGACCTATGAATAACAGGGAATACAGAAAAGCAATTCTAATCAGCACAGTCATCATTCTGCTGGCCTTCTTAATTGGAACGATGCTGCTGGATATAAAAGCGGGAGTTATCCTGCTGCTGTCAGGGGCTGCGCTTCTGGCAGTTTTTGTGTTTTATACAAATATGAGATACCGGCACATCGCAAACCTGAATGACTATCTTGTCAGAGTACTTTCAGGAGCGGAAGCACCGGAAATCGGAAGTCAGGAGGAGGGAGAGCTATCCATTCTCCGCACCAATATCTATAAAGCAGCTACGATGCTGAAAGCTCAGAATGAGCAGCTGGCAAATGACAAAACACAGCTTGCCGCGGCACTGGCGGACATCAGTCATCAACTGAAAACACCGCTGACTTCCATGATGGTCATGAACGATCTTCTTATGGATGAGACGGACGAGGTAAAACGAGAAGAACTCCTGCGGACGCAGTCGGCCCAACTTGACCGCATGAACTGGCTGATACAGACACTTCTTAAGCTTTCAAAGCTGGATGCCGGGACGATTGTGCTGAAGAGAGAGGACGTTCGCGTATCAGACCTGATCAAGGAAGCCGTCAAGCCGTTTCTGGTCCAGATGGATGTCAAAAATATCATTTGCAGGCAGGACATTTCCGAACAAATCGTCTCCTGTGACCGCAACTGGACCATCGAGGCGCTGCAGAATATCATAAAAAACTGCATCGAGCATATGGATGACGGAGGAACGCTTCGCATAACAACGGATGAATCACATCTGTTTGGCCGAATCACAATCAGGGACAACGGATGCGGAATCCCTGCTGAGGATCTTCCTCATATCTTCGAGCGGTTCTATAAAGGGAAAAATGCCGGAAAAGACAGTGTCGGAATCGGGCTGGCACTCTCAAAGAGCATACTTGAGGGTGAGCACGGTGAGATAACCGCAGAGAGCACGGAAGGCGTTGGGACATCCTTTTCCATACGGATCTATAAGACCATTATCTAATGTGACAAAACTGTCATGAGAAAAGTCACCGGATTGTAAGCCGCAGCGATTATCCTGTTCTTAAACAGGAAACGCTGGTCATATTCCGGAAGATCCGTTTGGGAAAGGAGTTTTTTGATATGAATATTCTTGAGATTAAAAACCTGTGCAAAGTCTATGGCACAGGAGAGACAAAAGTTGATGCTTTGAAGAACGTTTCTTTTGATGTGGAGCAGGGCGAATTTGTGGCCATCGTCGGCCCGTCGGGAAGCGGCAAATCCACGCTGCTGCATATCCTTGGCGGTGTGGACAGCCCGACATCCGGGGAAGTGATCATATCCGGAACGGATATCAGCAAACTGGATGAGACAAAGCTTGCGATTTTCAGAAGGAGACAGATCGGTCTCATTTACCAGTTTTACAACCTGATCCCAATCCTCAACGTTGAAGAAAACATGACTCTTCCTATCCTGCTTGACGGAAAAAAGCCGGATCAGGCCGTGCTTTCCGATCTTGTGGAAAAGCTGGGGCTTTCATCGCGTTTGATGCATCTTCCGAATCAGCTGTCCGGGGGCCAGCAGCAGAGGGTGTCTATCGGGCGGGCGCTCATGAACCATCCGGCCCTTCTTTTGGCGGACGAACCGACAGGCAACCTTGACAGCGAAAACAGCAAAGAGATCGTCTCCCTTCTCCGGAAGTTTAACAAAGAGAATAAGCAGACTGTCATCATTATCACGCATGACGAAAGGATTGCGCTCTCCGCCGACCGGGTCATTACGATCGAAGACGGAAGGATCACCAGGGATTCCAAAGGAGCGGAGGTGAGCGCATTATGAGCATCATGGCAAAACTCACCCTGCGGCATCTATTGGAGAACCGGAAAAGAACAGTTGTCACGATACTTGGCATCGCAACGGCGACAGCGCTGATCAGCGCCATTCTCCTCGGGGCGTTTTCTTTCTTTAAATTCTTCGGATATCTGGCGACAAGAACGGACGGCAATGTTCACGCCGCCTTTTACGAATTGACGAAAGAACAGGTCGATGGACTGCGGTCGGATGACCGGCTAGAGCTCATCGGAGTGTCTGACAGGGATCCGAAAATCAGCGGTGTAAAGCTTGCCAGCGGAAAAGAGGACCGGTTCCGGACAGGGAACATAGCTCATGGCGATGCAGGATATCTGACAGAGATGGTTCTTGGTGATTATGAAGGAACTCTCCCTGCAGGGTCCTCCGAAATAGCGGTGGAAGAACAATTCCTTAAAGATAACGGGCTTTCTGTACGGGTCGGGGATTCGTTCACCTTTGTGCAGGGATACCGATATTATTATGACGAAAATGACGAGATCGTCTATCTGGCAGGTAACTACAGGTCGGATGAAGTCTTTGAGGAAGCATCCACTGAGACGTGTACAATCACAGCCATCCTGCATGGGAACCGGCCGACAGCGGGATTTGATATCCTGCGGGGGATGGATTCCGGAGTATTCCCGGAACAGAAGGACGCCGAGGTGAGGGTGACCTTAAAAAACTGTGACCACACGGCGATCCGTCAGATCCGTCAAATCGTAAATGATTACGGGATCAGCAAATATGATATCAATACCGAATATATGCTGAGCGTGTTTGCATTTGAAGACAGTGCCGGAACATACCGCTCATTGTTTGTGATCATGGGCATTGCACTTCTGATCGTGATCATCACGTCCGTGGTCCTGATCGTGAATTCCATCGGTATGTCACTGACGGAACGGCTGCGTTATCTCGGGATGCTTGCCAGTGTCGGAGCGACGGGCCGTCAGAAGCGCTTTTCGGTTTTTTTCGAGGGAGTTCTTCTGGGAGCCGCAGGCATCCCCCTGGGACTTCTCATAGGATATATCGGCACAAAAGTCACTCTGACGTTTCTTGGCAAAAAGGTTCTCGAAGCGGAGATCCTTGCCGGAGCTGAAGGGATGCGGGGAAGCATTCCAATAGTCTGCACCGCATGGGTGATCCTTGCTATTGTCATCTGTGCTGCCGTGACGATTTTTATTTCCACCCTTGTGCCGGCCCTTAAAGCAGCCAAGGTCATGCCCATTGATGCCCTTCGCCAGAGCAGCACGATAAAAGTGAAGGCGAAGAAGCTGAGGACTTTGCCGCTGATCCGTCGGATCTTCGGTTTCGAAGGAGAGCTTGCCTATAAAAACATAAAAAGGAACGGAATCAAGGGATCGGTCATTACAGTATCCATTGCCGTTTCTGTGATTCTCTTTTTGACGATCAGCTATTTCTGTGATTCCATGAAGCGGGTCAACCAGTATGATTTTGACCTGCCGTGCCAGATTATCGTGTCCTGTGCTCTTTCGGAAAGCGATCAGCTGAGGCAGGAATTGCAGGCAATGGATGGTGTGGAGAAAGTCTTTGGCGGCGGTATGATCCAGTTCGTGTTTGAAAAGAACGAGGGTGAAAAGATCATCTTGGCGAATAAAGACATCGCGAATCCGAATTTCCTGACCGACGATTACAAAGACCTTCATCCGTCGAGTATGGCCCTTGTGGTGATCGACGATGCGGACTTCAGAGAGCTGATCGAAGCCAACGGTCTGTCGGAGGATAAGTATTTCGGAGGTGAACTGCGGGGCGTGCTTCTCAACAACTTCTTCCATGACACGAGATCCGCAGCCGTATTTAATGAGGGGGTTCTTGGGCAAAGCCTTCATTACGATGAAGTAGAGGGAAATCCGCCGGCTGTGGAGATCGGGGACTTTGTCTCGTATGACGATAACAACGAAATCCTGAAGATGACGCCCAGAGGGACGCTTACGGTCTACGCCCCGGCATCTGTTTACTATGAAAAAGCGAAAGAGACGCTTCCGGAAGATATTTTAAGTTGTGATTTGTGTGTTGTAACAGACAGACACAATGAAATGTATCAGAAAATCTATGAGCTTCTGGAGTCCGAAGGGTACCACGACTACAGTGTTTCCGATATGACGGATTCGCTAGAAGTCATGAATACGGTAACACTTCTTCTTAAGACTGTCATGTATGGTTTTACGATCCTGCTCGCACTGATAGCGGCAGCCAACATCAACAATACCATTTCCACCGGTGTGCTGCTTCGCCGAAGGGAGTTCGCTATGTATAAATCCGTGGGGATGGCCGAGGACGGATTCGGAAAAATGATCCGCCTGGAGACGTTCCTGTACGGAATCCGGGCACTTATGATAGGTATACCCGTATCCATCCTTATAAGCTATGTGATGTTCAGGGCTTTTGATGCCGAACTGTATTCCTTCAACATCGACTGGATAATGTACATTCTTGTCATCGTCGTCGTGTTTGCAATAGTAGGCGCAAGCATGCTTCTTTCAGTGAATAAACTCAAAGGTGACAGCATTATCGAAGCCCTGAAAAATGAAATGGTGTAAAGTATGGAACACCGGGAGACCACATCCATTATGACGAGAATAATTCTCTTAAAGAAGGATCGGCAGAAATGATCATTGAAAGAATCCGCTGAATCTTGTATGTATCCGAAAATTTAATAATAAGCTCTTACATAGCGTCATTAGTCAAAGCGGCTGATGGCGCTATTCTTTTGCCCAAAAATCTGAAGAAGGAGGATTTGCAATGTCACAAAGAATTCATGACCCCACTGAAACCGGACTGCCGGAGTACAGCACGACCGGCACTTTGCGGGAAATACTGGAGGAGCTGAAGGACGGACCGGATTTCCACATCACGGCCGAGATCGGAGGTGAGACAGATGACGGAGACACCGTACAGCCTGGATAAAGTGGCGATCCGGATGGTGAAGGAACCGCCGCTTTACTCTTCTACGCCGGTCCGCTCGCCCGATGATGCGGTCCGGCTCATGGCGGAGATGCTGAAAGGATATGACCGGGAAGTCTTCTGCATCGTCAACTTCCGGAACGACATGACGCCCATCAACATGAACATCGTGTCCATGGGGACGCTGAATGCGTCACTCGTTCATCCGCGGGAGATCCTGAAGAGTTCGATACTTTCCAATGCGGCCCATGTGATGGCTTTTCATAACCATCCGTCCGGGAGCCTCAGCCCTTCACAGGAGGATATCCAGATAACGGACCGGCTGCAGAAGCTGCTCGACCTGGCCGGGATCCCGCTTCTCGATCATATCATCATCGGAAATGGCGACCGCTATTATTCCTTCCGTGAGAACCAGACACTGCCGGTATCGGAGAACCGCTTTGCGACAGCACCGGAGCAGATCCACTTCAGTCCGGTGCCCGAAATGATGGTGGCAGAATCCACTGTCCCTGGTAAAACAGCCGATTCAAACAGGAAAATTGAAAGCCGCGCTGACCGGGTCAAGGCCATCACCGATAAGCTGGAGACCGGCATCGCCGCCCTTTTCCAGAGCGAGACCTATAAGGCCTATCTTTCCACGATGTCCAAGTTCCACAACTACTCCCTGAACAACACGCTGCTGATCGCCATGCAAAGACCGGACGCCACACTGGTGGCCGGCTATCAGGCCTGGCAGAAACAGCACCAGCGTCATGTGAGGAAGGGAGAAAAGGGGATCCAGATCATCGCGCCTTCGCCCTATAAGGCAAAGAAGGAGCGTGAAGTCCTGGATCCGACAACCGGCAGAC
>JBGUOI010000072.1:0-14810 GCA_045118075.1 Porcincola sp.
CAGCATTGCCTGCGGAGAACTGATCGCCGATCACCTGACCGAACTTGCGGGATGGATCCGCAAGATCTATCCGGGTGTTTCATGCGAAGTATTTCCGATCCGCAATGATTTTTTCGGTGAGCGGATCACCGTCACGGGCCTGCTCACTGGACAGGATATCGTCCGGCAGCTTTCCGGCCGGGACCTTGGAGAGACGCTCCTGATTTCCTCCCATATGCTGCGAAGCGGCGAGGATGTTTTTCTCGATGACATGACAGTCACGGAACTTGAAAACGCTTTACAAATTCCGGTGACTATTGTAGAATCTGACGGTCAAAGTTTTGTGGATGCCGTTATAGGAGACAAATGACGGCAAGTAAACCGGAAGGAGGCTGCCAATGAGACCTGTTGTTGCCATCGTGGGCAGGCCGAATGTAGGCAAATCAACGTTGTTTAACGCCCTTGCGGGCGAGAATATATCGATCATAAAGGATACGCCCGGAGTGACCCGGGACAGGATCTACGCTTCCGTGGAATGGCTCGGAAGAAACTTTACGCTGATCGACACCGGAGGAATTGAACCGGAGAGCAATGATGTGATCCTTTCGCAGATGCGTGAACAGGCGCAGATCGCGATCGACACGGCGGATGTGATCATTTTCATGACAGATTTAAAGCAGGGCCTGGTCGATTCGGATTCAAAAGTAGCCGATATGCTCCGCCGATCCCATAAGCCTGTGATCTTGACGGTCAACAAGACCGACAGCTATGCAAGGGATATGGCGGATGTCTATGAATTCTACAACCTCGGGATCGGGGATCCCGTGCCGATCTCTTCGGCCAACCGGACCGGGATCGGGGATCTGCTCGATGAGGTCGTTTCGCATTTTCCGCCCGCTTCGGAGGAGGAAGAGGAGAACGATATTCCCAGAATTGCAGTTGTCGGCAAACCCAATACGGGCAAATCTTCCCTGATCAATGCGATCCTCGGCGAAAGCCGTCTGATCGTTTCCGAGATCGCAGGGACGACCCGGGATGCCGTGGACACGGCAGTCTTTTACAGGGACAATGAATATATCTTCGTGGATACCGCCGGATTAAGAAGAAAGAGCAAGATCCGGGAGGACCTGGAAAGGTATAGTATCATCCGCACCGTATCTGCGGTCGAAAAATCGGATGTTGTCGTTTTGATGATCGATGCCGGTGAAGGAGTAACAGAGCAGGATGCAAAGATCGCCGGGATAGCCCATGAACGGGGAAAAGGCATCGTGATCGCTGTCAACAAGTGGGATTCGATCGAAAAAGACGACAAGACTATCTACCGCTTCACGGAGAAGATCCGCCAGGTGCTGTCTTTCATGCCGTATGCCCAGATCGTCTTTATTTCCGCAAAGACCGGCCAGCGCATTCCGAAGCTGTTTGACTGCATCGACCAGGTGCTCGAGAGCAGCAAGAGAAGAGTCGGCACGGGAGTCCTCAATGAGATCATGTCTGAAGCGGTCGCGATGCAGCAGCCGCCTTCGGATAAAGGCAAACGGCTGAAGCTTTACTACATCACGCAGGTTGCGGTGGGACCGCCTACCTTTGTGATCTTCGTCAACGACCGCGAACTCATGCATTTTTCGTATACCCGGTATATAGAAAACAAGATACGGGATACGTTCGGGTTCACCGGTACCAGGCTTCGTTTTATTATCAGGGAGCGAAAGGAGAAGGACAGGTAAGATGATTCGCATAGTCTGTATTCTGATCGGATATTTATTCGGCTTATTCCAGACGGCATTTATAATCGGGAAAATACACGGCATTGACATCAGGAATTACGGAAGCGGAAATTCCGGGACTACGAACATGATGCGGACACTCGGCCGCAAATGGGGCCTGGTCACGTTTGCGGGAGACTGCATAAAATGTCTGCTGGCCTGTCTTCTGGTGCGTATTCTTTTCTCAAAGACTCATGGAGATATCATGATTCTTCTCTCCATGTATACCGCAGCGGGATGCATTCTCGGACATAATTTCCCGTTTTACCTTAATTTCCGGGGAGGAAAGGGTATCGCCGCGACCGCGGGATTTGTGTTTTCAACCGGAAACCCGTGGCTGATCAGCCTGGGACTGCTGACCTTTTTCCTGACGCTCATACTGACCGGGTATGTCTCTTTAGGGTCTTTATTGGTATATACAGGACTGGTCATCGAGATCATCGTCATGGGACAGATGGGCGTTTTCGGACTGTCGAAGCCTCATCTGATCGAATTGTATATCCTGATCATTCTGCTGGCACTGCTGGCTTTCTGGATGCATCGGGAAAACATTGCAAGGCTGCTTGCCGGAACAGAGAGAAAGTCGTCTATGTTCAGACGGAGAAAGAACGGGTGATCAAATGGCTGTCACGAAACTCACGCAGATCATGAAGCAGCGGCAAACGCTCTCCTTTGAGCTGTTTCCGCCGAAAACTCCGAAAGGAATGGCAAATCTTGAGGAGACACTCAACAGGCTGAATGTATTTAAGCCTGATTATATGTCTGTCACATACGGAGCAGGCGGGGCCAACGTAGGTACCAACAGAGTGGTCTGTCAGATGATCGCGGATCACGGAGTGGTTCCGGTGACTCATTTTAACCTGATCAGACATACGCGGGAGTCGATCAAAGAACAGCTCGACCGGTACCTGGAGGAGGGAGTCGACCATATTCTGGCTCTGCGCGGTGATTTCCCTGACGGGGAGAATTCTACGTGCGGCGATTTCAATTACGCCACCGACCTGGTCAGCTTTATCCGGGATACTTACGGCGACCGGTTTGAGATCGCGGTGGCGGGTTCTCCGGAAGGCCATGTGGCCTGCAGGAGCCTGGATTCGGATATAGCCGCGCTGAAGCTGAAACAGGAGAACGGGGCGGATTATATCATAACCCAGCTTTGCTGGGACCTGGACCAGTTTGAGAGATGGATGGACAAGATCAGGAAGGTCGGAGTTACGATTCCGCTCGATGTCGGCGTGATGCCGATCGTTGATATCAAGACGACGATCAAAATGGCACTCTCGAGAAACGGGTGCGTAATGGACCATGAACTTTCAAAGATCATATCAAAATACTGGATCTTCCCCGATCCGTTTGATTCGAATCCTCCTTTCGAGGACCCGGCCAGAGAACAGAAGAAGGCCGATTTCCGGAAGGCCGGGATCGAATACACCATACGTCAGCTTGACAGGCTGCGCATGATGGGAATAGACGGACTGCACCTGTATGCGATGAACCGGTGGAAAGATGTGGATTACCTCATCCGTGAGGCAGGCTTAAGAACAGTTATTTGACGGAAGGAGACAACGGATGGAGCTGGTAAATCTTAGCTGCAGTGATTTTACGGAAAAACTGGCAGGAAAGGATCCTGTACCTGGCGGCGGAGGCGCGAGCGCCCTTGCAGGAGCGTTAGGAGTGTGCCTTGGCAGTATGGTGGGTGCCCTGACGGTAGGAAAGAAAAAATATGCGGATGTAGAGCGGGAGATGTATGACCTGGGTTCTGCTGCCGAAATGCTCCGGATAGAACTTCTGGCGCTGGTCGAAGAAGATGCCGAGGTATTCCTTCCGCTGGCTGATGCCTACCGGATGCCTTCCGGTACGGAAAAAGAAAAGGCACTCAAAGATGAAGCCATGGAAGATGCCCTTATCGGAGCCATTAAAGTTCCATTAAAGATCATGCATGCCTGCTGCAGGGCGATCGACCTTCTTGAGGTCTTTGCCGAAAAGGGGTCAGTGATGGCGGTGAGTGATGCCGGAGCCGGAGCTGCCCTGTGCAAGGGGGCACTGCGCGCAGCGTCATTCAATGTCTATATCAATACAAAAGCCATGAAAGATGCCGAAAAGGCAAAAGCGTTTGAAGACGAAGCGGATGAAATGACCGGCGTATATCTTAAGAAGGCCGGTGCGATCTGCGATAAGGTCGAAGCATATTTAAGAAAGGATTGACAATGGCACGAATACTGAAAGGACAAGATGCCGCCCGGGCGATCAATGAGAACAACCTCAGCATGATACAGAAGCTTTCCCGGGCGGGAATCGAGCCCTGCCTCGGACTTATACGTGTCGGAGAAAAAAACGACGACATAGCTTATGAGCATGGTATTGAAAAACGCTGCGCCGGTCTGGGCATCAGGATCGAAAAGTATGTGCTGGATGCGCAGGCTTCGACCGAAGAGGTGCTTGAAGTGATCCGCAGGCTCAACAAGGACAGGAATGTCCACGGCGTGCTCCTGTTCAGACCGCTTCCGCGCCATATAGATGCGGATACTGTTCAGAATGCGCTTGCTCCTGCAAAGGATGTTGATGGAATGACCCGTGCATCGCTCGATGGGATATTCACCGGGGATGCGATCGGATTTCCGCCGTGCACGCCGGCAGCATGCATCAAGATCCTGGAGCATTACGGAATTGATCCGTGCGGGGCAGATGTGACGGTCATAGGCCGCTCTCTGGTCATAGGCAGGCCGCTGGCATTGATGCTCCTTGGGAAAAATGCTACCGTGACGATCTGTCATACAAAGACGAAAAATCTTTCACAGAAAGCCAGGAACGCAGATATACTGGTTGCTTCAGCCGGGAGGGCCGGCATGGTGACGGAAGAATTTTTGCGCAGCGGACAGACCGTTATCGATGTGGGAATCAATTTCGGCCCGGACGGAAAAATGTGCGGTGACCTTGACGCCGATGCGGCGGACAGAATAACAGACGCATACACCCCGGTTCCCGGGGGCGTCGGTTCGGTGACGACTTCGGTACTGGCGGAGCATGTCGTAAGAGCAGCAATGCGTGAGAACGGTATAGAATAGAACGTTTTTTAGATGACAGATTTTTTTTGGAATTTTTTTCGGAACTTCTTGTCATCCTGAATATTTTTTATTATAATAAGCAAGGTTTTTTGATTTTTTTAGTTTCAGGAGGAAAGAATATGTCATACGTAGATGAAGTCCTTGCAAAAGTGCAGGCACAGAACCCGGACCAGAGCGAATTCCTTCAGGCAGTGAAAGAAGTACTTGAGACTCTTCGTGTCGTGATCGAAGCAAACGAAGAAAAATACAGGAAAGAAGCTCTCCTTGAGAGAATGACCATTCCGGAGCGCATTATCATGTTCCGCGTACCGTGGGTAGATGATAAAGGACAGGTCCAGGTCAACAACGGTTACCGTGTTCAGTTCAACAGTGCGATCGGACCGTACAAGGGCGGACTTCGTTTCCATCCCTCCGTCAACCTGAGCATTATCAAATTCCTTGGCTTTGAACAGATCTTCAAGAACAGCCTGACCGGCCTGCCCATCGGCGGCGGCAAGGGCGGATCTGATTTCGATCCCAAAGGCAAATCCGACAGGGAAGTAATGGCATTCTGCCAGAGCTTTATGACCGAGCTGTGCCGTCATATCGGCGCTGACACGGACGTTCCCGCCGGTGATATCGGCGTAGGCGGACGTGAGATCGGCTTCCTGTTCGGCCAGTATAAGAGAATCCGCGATCTGTATGAAGGCGTGCTTACCGGAAAGGGCCTGACCTACGGCGGATCTTTAGCCAGAACACAGGCAACCGGTTACGGACTGCTTTATCTGACTGAGGAAATGTTAAAGTGCAACGGCAAGGATATTGCCGGAAAGACCGTCGCCGTATCCGGTGCCGGCAACGTGGCTACTTACGCGATCGAGAAAGCATGGCAGCTGGGTGCGAAGCCCGTGACCTGCTCCGATTCTACCGGTTGGATCTATGATCCCGAAGGAATCGATGTGGAGACCCTGATCGAAGTCAAGCAGGTGAAACGTGCACGCCTGACCGAGTATGCGGCAGCAAGACCTTCCGCGGAATACCATGAGGGCAAGGGCGTTTGGTCCGTGAAGTGTGATATCGCTCTTCCGTGCGCGACCCAGAACGAGCTGCTGATCGATGATGCGAAGGCACTTGTTGCCAACGGCTGCTTCGCAGTCTGCGAAGGTGCCAACATGCCCACTTCCCTGGATGCGACAAAGTATCTGCAGGAGAACGGCGTTCTGTTCGTACCGGGCAAAGCTTCCAACGCCGGCGGCGTAGCCACCTCCGCACTGGAAATGACCCAGAACTCCGAGCGTCTTTCCTGGACCTTTGAAGAAGTTGATGCGAAACTGAAACAGATCATGGTCAATATCTTCCATAACCTGGATGATGCCGCCAAGAAATTCGGCAAAGACGGCGACTATGTCACAGGCGCCAACATCGCGGGTTTCCTGAAAGTAGCCGAAGCCATGGAGGCACAGGGAATCGTCTGATAGCTGATGACCGGCAATTTGCTAAAATAAACAGGTGCTGTGCAGATTATATACTTTCTGCACAGCACTTTTTTAACTTATAAGTTTTTTTCAATTTTGATCAGCCGGCTTGTTCCTAATCTTGACGCGCCAAGTTTTATGAAATGCTCAGCATCTTCGAATGAGGAGATCCCACCGGCGGCTTTGATTTTGACTTTCGGCCCCACATGGGCGGCAAAGAGAGCGATATCGTCGAATGTGGCTCCGGCAGTTGAAAATCCGGTCGAAGTTTTGATAAAATCGGCACCCGCTTCGGTGACGATGCGGCACATTCGTATTTTCTCTTCTTCCGTCAAAAGACAGGTCTCAATGATCACTTTCAGGACCAGGTCCCCGCACGCTTCTTTAAGCTGCCTGATCTCATCCTTTACCAGATCATCACGGCCTTCTTTAAGCCATCCGATGTTGATGACCATATCTAGTTCTTTAGCTCCGTTCTTAATGGCTTCCTTCAGCTCAAAGAGTTTACAGGCTGTCGTTGTATTCCCGTTCGGAAATCCGATCACCGTACATACCTTCAGGGCTCCTTTGAGATAATCAGAAGCGGTCTTAACGAAACATGGCGGTATGCAGACGCTGGCTGCCTTATATTTTACGGCGTCATCACAAAGTGCTAAGATCTCTTTCGTCGAAGCTGTCTGGGCCAGAAGCGTATGATCGACTGCGGCAAGAATCTGTTCATGAGTCATCGTTAATGAACCTCCTTTGTTTTCTGACTGGATATTGACTAAAAACACGGTCTCGATTAATATGAAAAAGATCTGATATGAGTATACCATATTCAGTTTCTCTTGGTAATTGAACCTGATGGAAGGAGGACCAAAATGGAGATAGAGCGCAAATGGATGGTTAACGGCTGGCCTAAGATCGAACTGCCTGTTGAATCGGAGTACCGCATGCGGCAGGGGTATTTATGCGTGGCACCTACTGTCCGGATCCGTGAAGAAGCAAAGACGGGCGGAGATACCTCCTGGATCCTCTGTTTCAAAAAGGGAAGAGGACTGGTCAGAAACGAGATCGAAATGCCGGTGTCGAGGAAGATGTTCTATGAACTCGAGGAGATGATCGGCGATCCGCTGATCGAAAAGGTAAGAAGAAGCTACCGCCTGCCGGAAGGGCTGATCCTGGAAGTAAACCATGTTGATGAAGGACTGGATTCCGAATTCTGGTATGCTGAGATCGAGTTTGAATCAAAAGAACAGGCACTTTCGTGGAGAGCCAGGAAAAAGGAACTGAAGGAATACCTGAAGGATGAAGTCACCGAAGTGGACGGAAGCTCAATGGGAGCATACTGGATCCGTACAAGGCTGGCAGGAATGTAAATCCGTATAAACAGTATATAAAAAGACAGGCTGACGTATCGATCGGATACGACAGCCTGTTTTCGAAAGAGCAGATAACGGGAATCGAACCCGCCTCCTCAGCTTGGGAAGCTGATGTTCTACCAATGAACTATATCTGCACGAAACTGTTTGTTTACGAGATGGATTATAACACAAGCCAAAAACCTTGTAAACAGGTATAAAAAACCGTTGACACATCTTTTTTGCAGTGATATTATTCTTACTAATCAGATAGGAGATATACATTAAAATGTTTATCGAACAGTAAAGGAGGATATTCTGATGAAAAAAAGAGCACTTGCCGTTCTGGCGGCAGCATTCGCGGCAACCATGAGTCTTTCAGCCTTTGCCGGTGATGACAATACCATCATCATCGCAGCGACTCCGACACCTCACGGTGAGATCCTGGAACAGGCCAAACCTCTTCTTGAGGAACAGGGTTACAAGCTTGACATCCAGATCTTTGAAGACTATATCATTCCCAACAATGTGGTTGAGAGCGGCGAGATGGATGCCAACTATTTCCAGCATGTGCTTTATCTGAATGATTTCAACGCACAGAACGGGACCCACCTTGTAAATGCGGGCGGAGTTCACTATGAGCCCTTCGGCGTATACGGCGGTGAGAAAAAGTCTCTCGATGAGCTTGAAGACGGCGACAAGATCGCAGTTCCGAATGATCCGACCAACGAAGCCCGCGCGCTGCTTCTTCTTGAGGAGAACGGTGTGCTGACTCTGAAGGAAGGTGTCGGACTTGAAGCGACCAAGCTTGATGTTGAGTCTTATGCTAAAGATATCGAACTGGTAGAAGTAGAAGCCGCCCAGGTTCCCCATATTCTGAACGAGGTTTCCTTTGCTGTCATGAACGGAAACTATGCACTTGAGGCAGGTTTCTCGGCCAGTAAGGATGCGATCGCACTTGAGACCGCTGACTCCGATGCGATCTCCCAGTACGTAAATGTTATCGCTGTCAAGGAAGGCAATGAGAACAGCGAAAAGATCCAGGCACTGCTTTCCGTTCTTACCTCTGATACGATCAAGGAATTCATCGACGGCGAGTATGACGGTTCCGTTGTAGCTTATACACCGGCTGAAGAAGCAGTGGAGGAGACCACGGAAGCCATCACCGAGTAAGAGCCGGTATGGTAGACAAAAAGTAAGTTCTGTATTAAAATAATTAAATAAACAAGCAGCAGACGCGCCGCCCATAGACCTGAGCTTTATGGGCGGCGTCGTTTATGTGAAGAATAGGGATCTGTCGGAGGAAATATGGAACCAATCATCGTTGTTGATCATCTGAATAAAACATTCCAGACAAAAGAGGGACCGGTCACGGCCGCGAAGGATATCAGCTTTTCCATCGAGAAGGGAGATATCTTCGGAATCATCGGACTTTCCGGCGCCGGAAAGAGTACGCTGGTCCGGTGTCTGAACCTGCTCGAGAAGCCGGATTCGGGTACGATCATGGTAGACGGACAGGATCTGCAGGCACTGACTGCGAAGCAGCTTCGGGAAAAAAGAAAAAACATCGGAATGATCTTTCAGCATTTTAATCTGCTGATGCAGAGAAACGTGATCGACAACATCTGTTTTCCTCTCGAGATCAGCGGGATGAAAAGAAGCGAAGCCAGGAAAAAGGCGATGGAATACCTGAAGATCGTCGGTATGGAAGAGAAGGCAAGGGCTTATCCTGCTCAGCTTTCCGGCGGTCAGAAGCAGCGCGTTGCGATCGCAAGGGTGCTGGCCAACACACCCCAGATCATCCTGTGCGATGAAGCAACATCCGCACTCGACCCGCAGACGACGAAATCGATTCTGGAGCTTCTGTCTCAGATCAATAAAGATTTCGGCATCACGATCGTTGTGATCACCCATGAGATGAGTGTTGTTCAGCAGATCTGTTCCCATGTGGCCGTGCTGGATAAAGGCGAACTGGCTGAGATGGGGACCGTGCGCGAGATTTTTGAAAAGCCGAAGACAGAAGCAGCCAAGCGGCTGATCATCGGAAACCAGACCGGAATCGTTGAGGAAATGAAAGGAAAAAGGCTCATCCGTATCGTGTTTGACGGACAGTCGTCCTATGAGCCGGTCGTCAGCAACGTGTCACTGGCCTTCGGGACTCCGGTCAACATCATGTATGCTGCCACTAAGGACATCGGAGGCAATGCTGTCGGTGAAATGATTCTGCAGCTGCCTGAAAATACGCTTGTGGCAGACCGGATGATGGAATACCTGGTGGAACGGAAATTAAAGGTGGAGGAACTTAGCGATGAATGAGATCACCAATATGCTGCTGGAAGGAACCAGAGATACTCTTTATATGACGCTGGCAGCGACCTTTTTCGGCTACCTGCTGGGACTGCCTTTGGGGATCGTCCTGACTGTGACAGATAAAAACGGGATCAGGCCAAACGCGCTGATCTACCGTATCCTGGATGTGATCGTCAATGTGCTCCGATCCATCCCGTTCCTGATCCTGCTGATCCTTGTAATTCCGATCACCCGGTTTATCGTCGGCAAAAGCTACGGTTCTACGGCGACGATCGTTCCTCTGGTGATCGCGGCAGCGCCTTTTATCGCGCGTATGGTCGAATCTTCCCTGAAAGAGGTCGACAAGGGTGTGATCGAGGCTGCTGAGAGCATGGGAGCAAATGCCCTGACGATCATCTGGAGAGTTCTTCTTCCCGAAGCGAGGACTTCCCTGCTTGTCGGTGTTACGATCGTCCTTGGAACGATCCTTGGATATTCCGCAATGGCCGGTGTGGTCGGCGGCGGAGGCCTGGGAGATATCGCGATCCGATACGGATATTACCGGTATGAGACCGGCATGATGCTGATTACGATCGTGATCCTGGTGGCACTTGTCCAGATCCTTCAGGGAATCGGCATGCTGATCTCACGTAAACTTGACCGAAGGAATGCTTAAATTGACAAACTTCGATACTTAAGGTATATTGGCTTTACTGTTTTTACCTTATTTATATGGAAAAAATCGTTTTTTGAAAGTTTGCAGACTTTAAGAGGGAGGATCTGCGAAGGGAGGAGTTATGAAAAAACGATATCTGGTTTGTCTGTTTGTTCTGTTAGCCTGCATGCTCTGCGCCATGCCTGTGTCGGCTAAGTGGGTAAAGGAAGGCAGCGGATACGTCTATTACACCGGAAAAGGAGTCCGGACAAAGACTGTCTGGATAACCGAAAAAAACGCCGGCATGGTTACATTTGCAAGCGGCAACACGTATTGTATTAAAAAGGACGGAACCGTTTACAAAGGATGCCTTACTTATAAGTCAAAGACCTATTATTTCAACAGCAAAGGACTCCTGATCAGGAATAAATGGATCAAGGGTACCGGTTCAAAACTGCTTCACACAGACAGGGAAGGAGCTTTGCTGGTCAGCCGGATCGCCAAGATCGGCGGAAAATGGTACGGATTCAATAAAAAGGGCCTTATGATCCGCGGCGCGGCTACCCTCGCAAGAAAGACCTATTATTTCAGGAAAGACGGAACCATGGTCATTAAAGGCCTGGTGAGAATAAACGGTAAGATCTACTTCTTCGGAAGCAACGGCGCCATGGTCGTTTCAAGAGCGGTCGGGAGGTATTACTTCGGAAAGAAGGGAGATGCCCTTACAAACGGCTGGAACGGTGAAAAGTATTACGGCGCTGACGGGAAATACTGCATCGGACTGACCAGGATCGGATCAGACACCTACTTCTTCAATAATGACGGGACGAAACTTACGAGCGCTTCCAAAACCGTCAACGGCAAAACATACCTGTTCGATGCGAACGGAAAAGCTGTAAGTAATAATAACGGCCGGTTTGAGAATACCTACTATACGGACCCGAAGGTTGACGATGAAACACTGTTGTCTGCCATTATCAGTGCAGAGTCCGGAAACCAGCCTTATTACGGGCAGATCGCTGTCGGACTGGTGATCACCAACCGGATGAGAAGCGGTGAATTTCCGAATACGCTCAGAGAAGTCATCTATGCGAAACAGCAGTTTACTCCGGCCAGGGACGGTGCGCTGACAAAAAGGCTCAAAAATCCCGCCCTTGTATCGGATATGAGTAAAAAAGCCGCCAAGGTGGTTCTGGCTGCCTACCCGCTGGGAAAATATTATACAACGGATGAGAAAGGAAAACGGATCAGCCTGGAAGGATATGTTTTCTTTATGACACCGGCTGCTTATCAGAGACTGGGCCTGAATTCGGTTTACATTAAGCTTCAGGACCATGTGTTTTTCAAAAGATGGTCCAGGTGACCTGACCGGGAATAATATGATATGATCACATTTCTGACCGGAGATGTTGTCTCCGTGAACAATAATACGCTTATTCTGGATGTGAATAATGTCGGTTACAGGATATTCGTCTCGGAAAGAGATGCCCGGGCGCTGCCCGCGGCGGGAGAGGAAGTCAGGGTATACACTTACCTGAGTGTCAGGGAAGATGCGATGAACCTGTATGGTTTTCTCTCCGAGGATGACCTTGAGATCTACCGGCGTCTTATTCAGGTGAGCGGGATCGGGCCGAAAGGCGGACTGGGAATCCTGTCTGTGATGACGGCTAATGAACTGAGGATGGCTATTCTTACGGATGATGCAAAGGCAATCTCGAATGCGCCGGGAATCGGCCCAAAGACCGCCAAAAAACTGATTCTGGAAATGAAGGACCGTGTCGACCTTGAGGATGTGATCTCACGTCCGGCGGCGGCATCGGATTCCATAGCCGGATCGGATGAACTTGAGAAGAATAAAGCCGAAGCCGTATCGGTGATGACAGCGCTGGGTTATTCGGCTTCCGAAGCGCTGCGCGCAGTCCGGAAGGTCCATGTGACTGAAGGAATGAGCGCGGACGATATCCTGCGCAGTGCACTGCGCGAAGGGGAGTAACAGTTGGCTGCAAAGGTGCTTAATACAGGAAGGACGGAGGAAGAGAAAGTCTTTGAACAATCTCTGCGCCCCCGTTTCCTTGATGAATATATCGGCCAGGAAAAGGCCAAGAATACGCTGAAGATCTATATTGAGGCTGCCAGGCGCAGAAAAGATACCCTGGATCATGTTTTGTTTTACGGGCCGCCCGGCCTGGGTAAAACAACACTGGCAGGAATCATCGCCAATGAACTGGGCGTCAAGATGAAAGTGACTTCCGGACCGGCTATTGAAAGACCGATCGACCTGGTAAAGGTACTGATCAATCTCGGACCGGGTGATGTCCTTTTTATTGATGAGGTACACCGTCTCAATCGTCAGGTCGAAGAAGTCCTGTATCCGGCAATGGAAGACTTCTGTGTAGACGTCGTCCAGCATGAAGGATCTTCGGGGGCTTCGCGCCGGATTCCGCTCGCACCGTTCACACTGGTGGGAGCTACGACCAGAGCAGGTCTGCTTACTGCTCCGCTCAGAGATCGCTTCGGAGTGATCAGCCATCTTGAATTGTATTCTGTGGAGGAGCTGAAAACGATCATTCTGCGGTCAGCAGGTGTACTTAAAGTGCCGATCGATGAAGAAGGAGCACTGGAACTTGCCAGACGTTCGAGAGGAACCCCCAGGCTTGCCAACCGCTTTCTTAAAAGAGTCAGGGACTACGCCCAGGTAAGGCGCGACGGCGTCATTACCGGTGAAACAGCCGCAGAGGCACTTGATTTTCTTGACGTGGACAGCTTAGGGCTGGATAATGTTGACAGGGAACTTTTGAATGTGATGATTCAGCGTTTCGGGGGAGGCCCTGTAGGACTGGATACGCTCTCCGCATCCATCGGAGAGGATGCCGGCACCGTAGAAGATGTCTATGAACCCTACCTGATCAAAAACGGTTTTATCATGCGCACTCCCCGGGGGAGAGTCGTACTTGAAAAGACATATCATCATTTCGGAATAGAATACGTTAAACAGGACTGATCCGGGAAATGATCCGGACAGCAATGACAGAAAGGCGGAACTGGTCATGACCTCCAAAAACTTCACACAGGTGCTGATCGGCGGTAAGATCTACACACTGGGCGGGTATGAAAGCGAAGAGTATCTGCAGCGTGTTGCCGGATACCTGAACGGAAAGATCTCAGAAGTAAAAACGCTGGACGGATATCAGCGGATGACACCTGAGATGAAAAGCCTCGTGCTCAACCTGAACACGGCTGATGATTATTTTAAACTGAAGAAACAGGCGGATGAGCTTGGTGACCAGATCGCTCAGAAAGATAAAGAACTGTATGAGATCAAACACGAACTGATCTCGGCGCAGATGAAACTCGAGAGCGTTCAGAATGCGTTGGATTCCCTGAAAAATGAAGACCGGGAATACCAGAAAAAGATCGCTGTCCTTGAATCGAAACTTGATGACGAAGGCAAAGGCAAAAAATCCTGACCAGAAAAGCCGCATCGTTTTCCCAGGCGGGAGACAATGCGGCTTTTAGCTGTCAATGAGGAATACATCATGAAACCTGGACGACCGGAATTACTTTCCCCCGGCGGATCTTATGAAGGAATCTGCGCCTGTATCTGCGCGGGGGCGGATGCCGTCTATGCAGGCGGAGCCATGTTCGGAGCACGGGCTTATGCGGATAATCCGGATGAGAACAAGATGCTTGAAGCGATCGAAATGTGTCATCTCAACGGAAAAAAACTCTACATGACCGTTAACACTCTGCTTCGGGAGGATGAACTTGAAAAGAAACTATATGATTATCTCCTACCTTATTATGAAAAAGGACTGGACGCCGTGCTTGTCCAGGATCTCGGAGTGCTTTCCTTTATCCGTGAGAATTTTCCGGGACTTGATATTCACGCGAGTACGCAGATGAGCATATCCTCCGTTGACGGAGCCGCCATGATGAAGGAGCTCGGATGCAGCCGGATCGTTCCGGCAAGAGAGCTTTCACTGGATGAGATCGAAAAGATCCATCGCAGCGTCGATATTGAAATTGAGACTTTTGCTCACGGGGCCCTTTGTTTCTGCTATTCGGGGCAGTGCCTGATGAGCAGCATGATCGGCGGCAGGAGCGGAAACCGGGGACGGTGCGCACAGCCCTGCCGGCAGCTCTATTCACTGGATAAGGAACGGCCCCGGTACCTGCTGAGCCTGAAAGATATCAACACGCTGAAGATTCTGCCTCTCATACTCAAAGCCGGAGTGGTCAGTCTTAAGCTGGAAGGCAGGATG
>JBGUOI010000073.1:0-16911 GCA_045118075.1 Porcincola sp.
ATGTAGCGGCGATCTGTATCGACGGAATGAGACCGTACGCGGCTGAGATCGGCCTGCTCGGAACGGCGGCCGGCACTGCTGCCGAATAAGAAACAGGAGATCTGTTTGGTCCGGGGGAGATGTAAGCAGCCATGAATGATTATCTGCGGGAAAGCTTAAGTTATTTCGGCCTGTATAAAAAGATGTTCAAGGTGAAGAAAAAATATACGCCCAAACACATCCCCTTCGGGGATCACAAGGACCAGTATTTCTTATATTATGAGCCGCCCGGGATCATCAGTGACAAGATCATTTTCTGGATACACGGAGGCGGCTGGAATGCCGGAAATCCCCACTTTTTTGATTATGTCGGCCAGTGCATCGCCTCAAACGGCTATCGGTTCGTCTCGATCGGATACCGGCTCTCTCCAAAGCATAAGTATCCGTGCCAGATCAAGGATGTTTGCCTGGGATACAATGCGGCTGTTCGCTATCTGGAGGAGCGGAAGATCGACACTTCGAAGATCATTGTTGTCGGTCCGTCCGCGGGAGCCCATCTGACCTCGATCTTATGTTACAGCAGGAGAGTGCAGGATAAATATGACGTCGACATATCCCATGTCATCGGGTTTATCGGCTTCGGAGGACCGTACAGCTTCCGGGAGGATCAGTCCCTCACGTTAAAGCTGCTGCTGGACCAGCTCTTTAAAAAAGGGTACGACCGGCGAAAGGGCGAGCCCGCATTTCTTATGGAACCGAGTCCGATTCCGATGCTGCTTATTCAGAGCCGGCATGACGGCCTTCTCGATTACGCATGCGCCGAGGACTTCGCCGCGAAAGCGGAGGCGCTCGGAAACACCTGCGAACTTTACAGCGTGACGGACAAAAAAGATACCCATTCCTGGTATACGGCCGGACTGTTCTTAGAAAAGCGCGAAGAGAATAAGGCGCTGGATAAATTTTTCACCTGGATAGAAGAAATATAGTTTTTAAGAGGGGTCTTACCCTTTTCGCACGTTGAAGTGCGAAAAGGGTCAGACCCCTTTTGCGGATTAATGCGTCAGTGTACGAAAAGGGTCAGACCCCTCTTTGGCTTGATGTTGTGATATAATAAAATAAATAATAAACAGCATGAAATAAACAATATGGAGAACGACCGATGGGCGGAAATTGTGAGACATGCACTTATCTGACTTATGATGAGGATTATGACACTTATATTTGTGATGCTGCCATGGATGAAGACGACTATATAAGGCTGCAGGAGCAGTCGTTCAAGGGATGTCCTTATTACCGGGACGGGGATGAGTACCGCGTCGTGAAAAAACAGCTGTAAGGAAGGATCCGGCAGTCATGCAGAAATTTACCTTTCAGATAAATTACGACGAAGCGTCGTATACGATCATGAGTTACACCGGAGATGAGGCCGATATTTTGATCCCGGCTGAGTACGGCGGAAAGCCGGTGACGATTCTTTTTGATAAGCTTTTTGCCGGACACAAGGAAGTTCGAACGGTCACCTTTCCCGATACGATCACGGATCTCGGAGAATTCCTGTTTGACGGGTGTGATGAACTCAGACACATACAGCTGCCGCTCGGGCTGGAAAACCTGTGGGGATATACCTTTGTGAGGTGCGGCCTTGAACAGATCACGCTGCCCGATCGGGTGACAACCATTCCTCCGTATGCGTTCAAGGACTGCAAAAACCTGCGGAAAGTCGTATGCGGAACCGGCATGAAAAAGATACACTCGTGGGCATTTGGCGGGTGCGGTCAATTGACTGAGCTGGTGTGCGGGGAGAACGTCGATGTCAGCCCGGATGCTTTTAAGACAAATGACAGGATACTCAGGTTAAGTTACCAGTAACATACTGTATGCAAAGGAGAACATATATGGATTTTCAGGCAATGTATTACAAAGTGGACCGGATCGACGGGGATTATGCTTATCTGATCCGGACGGACGAAGAGATGGATGAGCCGAAGCTGGTGGCCAGGGCACTGCTGCCGGATGACATTAAGGAAGGAAGCAGCCTGAAGTATGAGATGCTGCAGTATACGATCGTCGGGGATGCGGAATAATGGATAGAATTCAGGAAAAGCCGGAAGGGACCTATTCGTGGTCTTGTCCGATCGATAAAGAATATCACCGCGAAGGGGCGATGAAAGGGGTGTATGCCTATTTGATCGTCATCCTCTTTGTGCTGGTCGTCGGTGTCTTTTTCAGCTTCAATTTACGGGATTATAACTGGAGCGCTGTTTTGATCTGCATCGGAGTGATCTCTGCGATCGCCCTTCCGCTTCTGTATTTTTCCGTCACGGCTTCCGATCCTCATGAACAGTATGTCATGACAAATGAATATGTGAAATCCGGCTACGGAAAAGGGTCCGTGTTTACTGATTTTGGGAAGGTTAAAACGCTGGTGATCACATCATCTTATATAGAACTTGCGGATGTGCGCAGAAAAAACCGCATTTATGTTCCGCAGGAAGATATGAATTTTGTAAAGGAATATATCCTGGAAAGGGTTCCGAAGGAAGCACTCGTCAGTTACAGATAATTATAGGTGAATTTATAAGGCGTCATTTTATGAGGCGTCATTTTATGAGGCATCACTTATTACCGCGGATTTGTCAAGGAGGAGGATAAATGAGCCGGATCAAACAGCTTCAAAAGGAGATCCATCGCATCCTGATGAAGAAGATGGAGGATGACCAGAAACTGGCCGGAGCGATCGCCCACCTGCATGGGGTGTCGCTCGCTGCCGTGATGATCGCCAAAAAACGGGGCGAAAATGCTGAGCTGGCGGCTATGGCCGGCCTGCTGCACGATATGTATGCTTATACGAGCGGATCTTACGAGGATCATGCTCATCTCGGAGCCGAGTATGCGGCGGAAATTCTGGACGAGCTGGGCATCACTTCACCGGAAGAGACGGCTTTCATCTGCGCCGCAATCGGGAATCATGACAGCAAGGATGCTGTCGATTCGCCGCTGGATGAAGTCTTAAAGGATGCCGACGTGATCGACCATTCGCTGGCGGATCCGACGAAAGCGGTGAAAGCGCACGAGATGATTCGTTATGAAAAACTGTGCGCGGAATTTGGATGGAAACCCGGGCAGTAAAGGGGAAGAAATGATGAAAGTCACATATCTCGGACACAGCGGTTTTCTGGTGGAAACGGCGCAAAATCTCTTATTATTTGACTGGTACCTGGGAGATCTTCCGCTTCTTCCGCCGGAGAAACCGCTGTTTGTTTTTGTGAGTCATGCTCACCGGGATCACTACAGCGGGAGGATCTGGGAATTTGCTTCGAGACATCCCGGGACAACATATCTTCTTTCATACGACCTGGCTTATTCTTTAGAGACATCAGATGGGAAGAAACCTGAAGAAGCGAAATTTATGCTGCTGTTCCCGCATAAGTCCTATGAGATCGAAGGCCTTGGAAGAGTGGACACGCTGCTGTCCACGGATCAGGGAGTTGCTTTTCTGGTGCGTGAGTTAATTGATGGCGGGGAAACGGCCAGGCTGTATCACGCAGGCGATCTGAACTGGTGGGACTGGGCAGAGGATGATGCAGATGAGCGGAAACGGATGGAGGAGCAGTACAAAGAAGAGATCGGCAGGCTGCAGGAGCTGACGGCAGGCCGCGCGATCGATGCTGCGTTCGTACCGCTCGATGACCGGCTTAAGGAGAATGAGTGGAAGGGAATGGATCTGGCACTGCGAATGTGCCCCATCCGGTATGCCTTCCCCATGCACTGGACGTATCCGGATGTGATCGGGAGGTATCTGTCGCGAGACACCGGGGATTTGCGGCCGGACACCGTGATCGTGGATACATCGACGTTGTTCGATATCGAGATCCCTTAACGGATCCTGGATACGAAGTATACAGAAGTTTATTGATTTGAAGTTTTTGTAAGAGGTTTTGCCATGGATATCAAAGAAGCGATCAAAGAAAGACACAGTGTCCGTCAGTACAAGGCGGATCCCATCCCCGGGGAAACAGCAGAGGCCCTGCGCCGCCTGATCGATGAGTGCAATGAACAAAGCGGCCTGCATATGCAGCTTATTATAAATGATCCCGAATGTTTCGATACGTTCCTGGCTCACTACGGAAAATTCAAAAATGCCGTGAATTACATCGCGCTGGTCGGGCCGAAATCATCAAAAGACCTCGATGAACTGGCGGGCTACTATGGGCAGAAAGTCGTTATCGCTGCGCAGATGATGGGACTGAACACCTGCTGGGTGGCCGGCACTTTCGGAAGAGGAAAGTGCAAAGCCGAAAAAGCGGCCGGCGAGAGACTGGTCTGCGTCATAGCGATCGGATACGGCGAGGATGAAGGGCGGAAGCATCTGTCAAAACCTCTCGGAAAGCTGTGCGCGCAGGCACCGGAGGATATGCCGGACTGGTTCAGGACCGGTGTGAAAGCAGCCATGATGGCGCCGACCGCGATTAACCAGCAGAAGTTTTTCATTTCACTGGATGGAGATGAAGCGGTGATCACCGCCGGAAGAGGACCGATGACAAAGATCGATCTGGGAATCGTCAAATGCAATTTTGAGGCGGCTTCCGGCCATAAATGCCGGTAAGCGAGATTTATTGACCGGTAAAGAGGACAGAGTATGAAACAGATCGGACTGATTTCAGATACACACGGACTACTGCGCCCGGAGGTGATGGAAGCACTTTCGGACTGCAGCGCCATCCTTCACGGCGGAGATATCAACCGGCAGGAGATCTTAGACCGACTGGCCGGGATCGCACCTGTCTATGCGGTGCGCGGAAACAACGATAAAGAGTGGGCCGGGCACCTGCCATGGACACTTGACTTTACCCTGCATGGGCTTCATGTATTCATGACGCATAAAAAGAAAGACCTGCCGCAGAATATAAGTGACTATGATCTTATACTATACGGACATTCACATAAATACGAGGAAAAAACCGAGGGCAGGACTCATATGATCAATCCCGGAAGCTGCGGGCCCAGACGGTTCAACCAGGAGATCACCATGGCAAAGCTGACACTGGACGATGGCGGCCGGATCGCTGCGATCATGCGGATCGATATCCCGCACCAGACCCCGGGCATCCGCCCGGAACAGATCCGCCGCCAGGATATCGAGCGGGTGATCCGCGAGATCAAAAAAGGCCGGAGCGTAAAGCAGATCGCCTCAGCTTCGGGACTTGGAGAAGAACTGTCCGAGCAGATCTGCAGACTTTACCTGACACATCCGGGAGTGGATGCCGACGGCATCATGACAAAAATGGGACTGTAACGCGTTAATGTACGAAAAGGGTCAGACCCCTTTCGGGATGCGGCGCGTTAAAGCACGAAAAGGGTCAGACCCCAAAGGAGGAACCATGAAGATCAACGATTATGAAAAGGAACATCTGAATATGCTTCGGGCCGGCCTGGCTGAGTGCACGGTCCTTTTGAAGTGCAACGGTGACTTTCCGCTGGAGAAGCCGGGAGAGATCGCGCTGTTCGGTAATGGTGCCCGGCGCACGGTGATGGGCGGGACCGGATCCGGGGAAGTGAATTCGCGGTTTACCGTGAGTGTGGAGCGCGGCCTGGAACTGGCCGGATTTTCGGTGACGACCGGGGCGTGGCTGGATGCTTACGATCAGGCGGCGGATGATGCTCACCGCCGGTTCATCAAAGATCTGAAAAGGCGGATCATGAAGGAGCACGGGAATATTTTCCTGGAGGCGATGGGAGCGGTCATGCCGGAGCCGGAGTATAACATCCCCATTGAAGGGGAGGGTGATACGGCGGTATATGTGCTCGCCCGCATCTCGGGAGAGGGATCTGACCGCAGGCCCATCCCCGGTGATTTGCTGCTGACAGGGACGGAGATCCGCGATATCCTGGCGATCCGCAGGAAATATAAGAAATTTATGCTGGTCCTCAATGTGGGCGGCCCGGTGGATCTGGATCCGGTAAAGGATGTGGAAAATATTCTTGTCCTGTCCCAGCTCGGCGTGGGAACCGGCATCGCCCTGGCGGATATTCTGCTGGGAAAGAATTCACCTTCCGGAAAACTTGCGACCACATGGACGGCCTGGAGTGATTACCCGCAGATCGGCGATTTCGGTGACCGGAATGATACCCGCTATCGTGAAGGCATTTATGTCGGCTACCGCTATTTTGACAGTGTGGGCAAAAAGCCGCTCTTCCCGTTCGGCTACGGTTTGTCTTATACGGCGTTTTCCGTCAGCGATGCCGCGGCATCCCGCGAGGGCGAAACCATCAAGGTGACGGCCTGCGTGAAAAACATCGGTGCCATGCCCGGAAAGGAGACGGTGCAGGTCTATGTGTCCGTTCCCGGAGGGAGACTGGATCAGCCTTACCAGACGCTGGCCGGTTTTTCGAAGAGTGATAAGCTTCTTCCCGGACAGAGCGCCGAGGTGAGCATTTGCTTTGACCTGAGGGATCTTGCTTCTTTCAGTGAGGCAGAGAAAGCCTATGTGCTGGAGGAGGGAGAGTACCTGCTGCGGATCGGTACGAGCAGCGCCGACACGGAGCCTTTCGGAGTGCTGTCGGTGGAGGAGAGGATCCCGGTCAGGAAGGTGAAGGACAGCCTCGGCAAAGCGGATGCGCCGGACTGGAAGCCGGAAGATCCGGTAAGAGTGCGGATTCCCGAGGGGTTAGATGTTATCTCCGTCACATCGGAAGATGTGCCGTGTGAAGAGATCTCTTATGAAAGAGAGGAGAAGATCGAACCGGAGATACAGAATTTAAGTGATGATGAACTTATTTTATTGAACATCGGAGCGTTTGATCCGAAAGGGATCGTAGCCAGCGTGATAGGCAGCGCCGGTCAGTCGGTAGCGGGCGCCGCGGGAGAGACGACGAGAAAGCTTAAGGACAAAGGCATCGATGCGCTGGTCATGGCGGACGGGCCGGCCGGTCTTCGCCTGAACCGGAAATATTTTGTCGACGAAAAAGGTGTTCATGGCATGGAGGCTGCCATCCCGGCGACCCTGGCTGAGGTCATGCCCGCGCCGCTGATCGCTCTCACTTCGCTGCTGGCAAAAAAACCGAAAGCCGGCGATGAGATCTACGAGCAGTACGCGACGGCGATTCCCATCGGCACCGCGCTGGCACAAAGCTGGAATACTGACTTTGCCGGGCTTTGCGGAGATATCGTCGGAGATGAGATGGAGCGCTTCGGCGTTCATCTGTGGCTGGCACCGGCACTCAATATCCACAGAAGCGTTCTTTGCGGAAGAAATTTTGAGTACTATTCTGAGGATCCGCTGGTCAGCGGCCTGATGGCGGCGGCCATTACAAACGGCGTGCAGAAGCATCCCGGCTGCGGCACCACGATCAAGCACTTTGCGGCAAACAACCAGGAATACTACCGTTATACCAACAACAGCATCGTCAGCCCGCGTGCGCTTCGCGAGATCTATCTGCGCGGATTTGAGATCTGCATCCGCCGCTCGCAGCCGCATTCACTTATGACTTCCTATAATCTGATCAACGGCGTCCATGCGTCTGAACGCGAGGATCTGATCGGAGATGTGCTCAGATCGGAATTCGGATTTGAAGGGATCGTCATGACAGACTGGACCATTGCGGGGATGGGACCAAAAGACTCCCCGCATCCCGAAGCACGAGCCGACCGCATCAGTGCGGCGGGAGTGGATCTGGTGATGCCGGGAGCAAAAGTGGATTTTGAGAATACAAAAGAAGCCCTGAAAGAAGGACGGATCACGAGAGAGCAGCTGGAGAAGAATGCGTCCAGAACCCTGAGAATGATCCGGAAACTGAGATAAAGACCGTCACGCTCAGCGGGCGATCTCCCTGGCGACGAACACGCCGCTTGCGGAGGCGTGGGAGAGGGAGTGGGTGACTCCGCTGCCGTCGCCGATGATGTAGAGGCCTTTGTGGCAGGACTCCAGGTGCTCATCGACTTTGACCTGCATGTTGTAGAACTTGACTTCCACGCCGTAGAGCAGGGTGCCGTCGTTCGCGGTGCCGGGAGCGATCTTATCGAGGGCGTAGATCATCTCGATGATGCCGTCGAGGATACGCTTGGGCAGCACAAGTGAGATATCGCCGGGCTCGGCTTTAAGGGTGGGCACGACGAAGTTTTCTGCAATGCGCTTGGGCGTGCTGCGCCGTCCGCGGACAAGGTCGCCGAAGCGCTGCACCAGCACGCCGCCGCCGAGCATGTTGGAGAGGCGGGCGATGCTTTCGCCGTAGCCGTTGCTGTCTTTGAACGGCTCGGAGAAATGCTTGGAAACGAGCAGGGCGAAATTGGTGTTTTCCGTCTGACGGGCGGGATCTTCAAAACTGTGCCCGTTGACGGTCACGATTCCGTTGGTGTTTTCGTTGACGACGATTCCGCGCGGGTTCATACAGAAAGTCCTGACCAGGTCCTCGAATTTCTCCGTGCGGTAGACGATCTTGCTCTCGTACAGCTCATCGGTCAGGTGGGAAAAGAGCTCGGCGGGAAGTTCCACGCGCACGCCAAGGTCCACGCGGTTCGATTCGGTCGGGATGGACATCTCCTGACAGATCTGCTCCATCCATTTGCTGCCGCTGCGCCCGACGGAGACGATGCACTTGCTGCAGGAATAGCTCTCCGAGGCAGTGCTCACGACAAAGCCGCCTGCGCTTTTTTCGAGGTGCTCGATTGGTGTGTTGAAATAGAAATCCACATGCTCTTTGAGTTCTTCATACAGATTCTGAAGAACAATGTAATTGATGTCGGTGCCCAGATGTCTGACGGAGGCATCCAGGAGTTTAAGGCGGTGCTGCATGCACAGTTTTTTGAAGGAAGAGCCGGCTGTAGTGTAGAGCTTTGTTCCTTCGCCGCCGTGGCTCATATTGATGCTGTCGACATACTCCATCAGCGCAATGGCTTCGCGCTGACCGATATACTTAAAGAGGGTGCCGCCGAAGTCATTTGTGATATTGTATTTTCCGTCGGAGAATGCACCGGCTCCGCCAAATCCGCTCATGATCGAGCAGGTCCTGCAGTGGATGCAGTTTTTGATCCGGTCGCCGTCGATAGGGCATTTTCGCCCGGCAAGCTCGCTGCCCGCTTCGAATACCGCTGTTTTAAGCTGAGGCGCTTTTTTCATAAGCTCGTAGGCGGCAAAGATTCCGCCCGGGCCGGCGCCGATCACGATCACGTCATAATTCATGATATTTTCCTCCTTTCCCGCGTCCCCACCGGCGCGGTGTTCTGGTGTTGAGCCGTATTTAATATAACATGAGATGAATGCAGCATGCAATTTGTGTTATGATAGAAAACACATGCTAAGGGAGAAACACATTTTATGTCAGGAAGCACTAACAAAAAGCACCATAATACCGTTGAGGGAAGCGCTCAGAAAAGGAATGGCGTAAAAAGACTGTTCTTTGCGCTCTTATCGATCATTCTGGAGATCCTTGCCCTGGTGATCGTCTCCGACAGATTTATCCAGTACGCCCCATGGCTCGTAGTGGTGCTCAGGATCATTGCCACCATTATTGTCCTGGCGATTTTCAGCCAGAACAAAACGGCTTCGCTTAAGATCCCCTGGATCATGCTGATCATGGCAGTGCCGCTGGCCGGTGTGACGCTCTATCTCCTGATCGGCCTGGATAAAGATACCAGGAAGATGCGTGAACGGTATAACGCGATCGACGCCATGCTGATGTGCATCGCCTACAGCGATCCCGAAGGTAAGCGAAACCTGCGCAGGCAGGATCCGACCGGCGCTGCGCTTGCCAAGTATCTCTACCGGTACGGTAAAGCCCCGGTTTATCAGGACACGAAAGTCACTTATTATTCGGAAGCATCGGATGCACTGGAAGCCATGCTCGAGGATCTTGCGAAGGCGGAGAAGTTCATTTTTATGGAGTACCACGCCATCGAGGACAGCGTATGTTTTCACAGGGTCGAAGAAGTGCTGGTGGACAGGGCTCAGCATGGCGTGGAAGTGCGCCTGTTTTATGACGATGCCGGCTCGATCGGGTTTATCAACACGGATTTTATCAAACGAATGGAATCGAAAGGCATCCGCTGCCGCGTATTTAATCCGTTTGCTCCCGGCATCAACATTTTCCTGAACAACCGCGATCACCGCAAGATCACGGTGATCGACGGGCAGGTTGGCTTCACCGGCGGCTACAACCTGGCCGATGAGTATTTTAACGTAACCCATCCTTACGGATACTGGAAGGATACGGGCATCCGCCTCGAAGGACCGGCTGTGAAGAGTCTGGGTTCGATGTTCATGGAAATGTGGAACGCGGTGAGAGACAATGAAATGGATGACAGGGACTTTAATGTATATCTGCCCACTCCCGAGCCGCAGCCGGGAGTGAAAGGATTTGTACAGCCCTATGCAGACAGCCCCATCAATGACGAGAACGTGGGGGAAGAAGTCTATATCAGTATTGCGGAAGGTGCACAGAAGTATGTGTGGTATGTCTCTCCTTATCTGATCATTACCGATGAGATGAGGCATGCGCTGAGCCTTGCGGCGAAACGCGGCATCGACGTGCGCATCATCACGCCCGGTATACCGGACAAAAAGCTGGTCTACCATATCACGAGATCCTATTACAACGGACTGGTGCGCAACGGTGTCCGGATCTATGAATATACCCCCGGGTTTTCCCACTGCAAGATGTCCGTGTCGGATGACCGGCTGGCGACCTGCGGTACGATCAACCTTGATTACCGCAGCCTGTATCATCATTTTGAAAACGGCTGCGTACTGTACGGCAATGAGGCAGTCCTGGAGATCCGCAAAGATTTCGAGGAGATGATGGCGGTCAGCCGGGAAGTGACCGATACTTACCGGTACGGGCGCAGCGCCATGCTCCGTCTGGAACAGCTGCTGCTGAGGTTTGCCGCGCCGCTGCTGTAATAGGCCATACATAACAGGAGAGGCCATACATAACAACGTGAGAGACCATATATAACAACGTGAGAGGCCAAATATAACAAAGAAAAACGGGATCTGCCAAATTGGCAGGTCCCGTTTGTTTTACGGTCAGGATATGGTCAGATCCAGCCGAAGCTGAGGATCGATCCAGCTGGCTTGTCTGGCCTGATGGATGACATCTTCCTCACGGACATGCCCGATCAGAAGAGGCGATGACGGATCGTGCATTTTCCTGTTGGCGCGCACCAGCGGCGCATCGGCATTCGCGTAGCAGTAGCGGCACAGGTGAAGGCACGTGTTGTACGCCCCGATATCGCCTGTCAGGTAACAGGCGCATTCTTTACGGTTATTGGGGTTTGGCGGCACGATGAGGGGATGGCCGATGGCCTGCTCAAAGGTCTTTACGGTCATACACCCGCTGCAGTCCGCCCCGGCTTTCTCCAGGATCCGGCTCTCGGCGCAGGGCCGGATAGTCATTCCATGGCGGCGGGCAATTTGGACGAACGCGCTTGTCAGCTCAAGCTGCACCGGCATGGGGACGGTTCTCACCTCCGGATAATTGCGCCTGACCTTGTCGTAGAGATCGATGAAACTGATCACGCAGACTCTGGTCGCTCCGGAGAGTTTTTCACACATGGATGAAAAAGCTTCGATATGACGATCTACGGTCCACTCCTCGTTGACGATGATCGGGTCGTACCGCCATGTGATGCAGTGCGAGCCGACGATATCGGAGATCTGACGGAAAGTATCGATCACTTTTTCGGGTTCGGGGACGTTCGGTTCGATATCTTTTCCGTACGGCGTGATGGTCACGAACCAGTACCGGCGGAAAGGAGCGAGCAGATCCCGGTACGGAAGAAGCGGAGCGGGATTTTTGCTGCAGAAGACGATCAGGTCGACTACTTTCGGATCGAGCTCGTAGCGCGTGACGGAGAGCGGGTTGAAAGGGTTGCGCACGAGGACATACTTCTCCCGGAGACGGTTTGCGAACCACTCAGGGTAAAAGGCCGGGATATCGGTCCGGTTTCCTGTCTGTATGACCATCGTAAAACTCCTTCTGTTCCTGGAACTTCTTTTGATTGCAGAACTCCTTCTACCGGTTCTGCAGCCACCTGTCCTTTGTTATTTTGGTAAAATGCTCGCGGCGCCTTTCGCCGAGCGCCTCCACCGGTACATCATCCTCGGCATGGTCGTAGACGAAGCCGCACTTTTCCTGCACGCGGCGGGATTTTTCATTGCCCTCGTAATAACCGCACCAGACGGCATTTATCCCAAGCTCCTCAAAACAGCGCTCCAGCAGGCGATCTACTGCCTCCGGGGCCAGTCCCTGTCCCCAGTAGGGCACGCCGATCCAGTAGCCGATCTCGGCTTCATCCTCTTTAAGATATTTCCTGCCGGTCGCCCCGTACGTGATCCCGGCAGCCCCGACGATCTCCCCGTTCTCCTTGAGCACCACCGCGTAAATATCAGGAGTGCACAGGATATCCCGGATGATCTCCAGGCTGTGCGCCGGATCCCGGTGGACCGGCCATCCCGCCGCCGGACCGACTTTCGGGTCCTTCGCGTAGCGGTAGAGCGCTTTCGCATCCGCCTTATTCTTCTTCCATGGGCGCAGGATCAGGCGCTCCGTTTCCAAAATGAAGTTTTTTTTCTGTGACATTCGAATTAAATGATCTCCATAATATGATATATGATACAATATCGTAAGTAACATTACGTACCACAGCCCTGTTTTGTCAAGGCATTTTCGTGCAAAACAATGGGCTAAACCGCTCTTTACCACTTCACAGTACGAAAAGGGTCAGACCCCTAAATTTTTTGGAGGAGATGATCATGAAAAAGCTGCCGGCTGTTTTTTTGTTTATTATGATGACTTCGGCTGTGTCTTCGGCTGTGATTTCGACCGCGGTTTCGGCTGCGGGTTCGACTCCGGCTGCGCCTGAGGCCGAGGCTTCGGCTGCGACGCCTGCCGGGGATGAGCAGGCGGCTGATGCTGCATCTGCGCTGCCGGTGAAGGTTCTTTTGCTTCCTAAATTTGAAATTGAAAAGATGTACGGTGATTTTCCGGGGGAGGCTCAGTTTTATTATGAGGAGTATCTGACCGGGGCGGATGTATATGATGTTCCGAATGATGCGGGCAGTTCCGGTCTTTATTATAAGGATGGTATTGCTCTTTATGTGTTAGGTATGGGGAAGGTCAATGCCGCGCTGGGCACGATGGCGGTCCTCTCCGACAGCCGCTTTGATTTTTCGGATGCTTATATCATCTCCACGGGGTGCGCAGGGTCGGCTGTCGGGACCACGGTCATGGGCGATGTTTTCATCGTTTCGGCTGCGGTGGATTTTGATCTGGGCCATCATGCGGATGCGCGCGAGATCGCGGATCCCGACGGGACGACATGGTTTCATGACCCCGATTATGATGACTCGTCTGTGATCTTCCTCAACCAGGATCTGACGGATAAGGTCTACTCTCTGGTAAAAGATGTGCCCGTTGAGACGACGGAGACGACCAGGAATTTTATGAAAGCAGCTTTTGACGGGGCCCGGTGGGCTGTGCGGGATCCGCAGGTGCTGCGGGGAACTACGGCCAGCGGCGACAATTACTGGAAAGGCAAATATGATCACGAAAACGCCGTGCTTATGGCGGAGACCTATCAATGCCCTGACCCGTATGCGCTCACAGAGATGGAGGATGTTGCCGCAGCCAGGGCCGTGGAGAGGATGGGGCTGCTGGATCGGATGATCATCATCCGGGACAGCGTGAATATGGACGTATTCATGCAAGGCGCTGCTCCCGAAAACCTCTGGGGAGATGCTGAGGCAGAGGAACTGGTGGATGAGGAGAGCATTGAAGCGGCGGATATTTTCAAGACGGCCATGAAGAACAATTTTGAGGTGGGACGGGTCGTAATAGACAAGATTCTTGACGGCAGCTTTTGACCGGCCAGGACCCGGCCGGAGCCCGGTAAAAAAATTTCAAAATTTTTTCCGGTTTTTTGTGGATGATCTGATCCGACCGCGTATATTATTCCAGAACGACAAAAGAACCTGCCAAAAAGGAGCGCAGGGGTCGTTAAAAGCATAAAGCGTTAAAAAATAGAAAATTAAAACAAAAACATTTAAAAAACGGAGGACAAAAAAATGATGGAAGAACTCAAAAAAATCAATGATCAGGCACTTGAGGATGTTACCGGCGGAGCTACCGGTTATATGGGTCAGTGGATGACCGTCCGCAACATTCAGAGCGGCTACCTGGCAATCAGAACAGCCCCGGCTTACAAGTATGAGAACGAGATCAACCACATCGGCCTTTACAACGGCGAGCAGGTCCAGATCGCAGGCCAGTACGTAGAGGGCACCGGCATCAACGGCTCCAAAGCCACTTATGCTTATGTATATGCTCCCAAGTTCGGCTGCTACGGATATGTAAACGCTTACTTCATTGGCTGATCCTGAAAGATCAGGCAATAAAATGCAATAGAATAAATTTAGATAAAGAGGCCGCGGCACTTCGGTGCTGCGGCCTCCGTCTTTATACATTTCTTTTTTTACATATCCTTCTGCTTATCCTCTTTTACGGATCCTTTTTCTTACGATCTTCCAGATAGTAAGATAAGAGCACTGCCCCGATGATAATGACTGCACCGGCAATTTCCCTGGCCGTGGGAATCTCCCTTAGAAGGATCCATGCAAATATGATGGCGTAGACGGTCTCCATGGAGGAGGTGATCCCCGCCAGCTGCGCGGGCAGCTGCTTTAAGCTGGTGATAAAAAGCGTGTGGGCGAGAGCCGTCGTCACAACGCCGAGGAAAAGCAGCAGACCGATATCCGCTGCGGACGGCTGTAAGTTTGCCCTCAGTGCGAGCGGCAGCAGCACAACGGCGGCGGTCGCCTGCTCACAAAAAGCAGTCTGCGTGCCGCTGTATCTGTTTACAAACTTCTTATTCATAAGAGTCAGAACAGCGTAGGCAAGTGATGAGACCATGCCGATGACGATGCCCTGGAAATACCGGTCTTCAAAGGAAAATGCCGGGACAGTGATCACGACGCCGACAAGGACAGCCAGCGCTGTCAGGACATTCCCGGCCGTCAGTCTTTTTTTAAAGACGATCGGTTCCAGGAAAGTGACGAAAAGCGGGAAAGATGAAAAAGTGATCGTTCCGATCGCCACGCTCGAGCGCTGAATGGACTCAAGAAAAGCCCACCAGTGCAGAGCCAGGACTATGCCGGCCAGGATCAGAAGGAGAAGGTCGGCTTTTGAACTGATCCGGAACGGCTGTCTTCTGATCAACATGTAAAGGCCTAAGGTGACGGAAGAAAACAGGACCCGGCCAAAGGTGATTCCGACGGACGGCAGGCTGATCCACTTGGCGAACAGCCCGGCCAGGCCGAACAGGAGAACGGCGATGTTGACCGAGAGAATGGCTTTTTTCACGAAAAAGTTCCTTTCTGCAAACAGGAAACAAAAGGTCCGCGCTTATTGTAGCAAAAACGGCAGGGAAATGCCACTGCAGGGAAGCTCACGTCAAATGGGAGACAAGTTTGTGGATACTTCAAAACCCGCCCGTATAATAAAGGGTAACAACAAAATACCTGCCAAACTCAGATGCAGGCAGGGCATGAAGGAAAATGAAGATAAGGGAATTATAAAAATAAGGCGGATATGAAGGAGGATGAGATAATGATGGAAAATATTATGAAAATCAATGATCACGAAGTTGAAGCAGTTGCCGGCGGTACCGTAAGACCTCACGGAGAGTGGAAAACAGTCCGCAGCCTTCCGGGCGGTTATCTGGCAATCAGAACAGCTCCCGCTTATCTGTATGAAAACGAGATCAACCACATCGGCCTTATCAACGGCGAGCAGGTCCAGATCGCAGGTCCGTCCGTACAGGGCACCGGCATCAATGGTTCCAGAGTCTCTTATGCTTATGTATATTCACCCAGATATAACTGCTGCGGATATGTAAACGCTCACTACCTGGGTTGATCAGACAGATAGATAATGATTTAAAAACAAATAATATAAATATATGACGGGGGGTGAGCTATAGATAGATATTAAACCAGATTACAGGGCTCTGCTGAAACAGGGCCCTGTCTTTTTTTGCGTATAAAGCCGCCGCTTTTTTACAGGATGATATCTTCCAGAGCACGCTTGGGTACATAGTGGACGTCGTTTTCATCGCGGTAATAGTTGACGGCGCCGTCTTTGACATCCGTCAGGACGACTTCTTCATCCGGTTTTCCGATCGCGACGACCAGGATGGGCTCGATGCCCTCGCCAAGATGAAGGGTCTCGATGAATGCGCTTTTCTGGAAGCTGCCGATCATGCAGCCGCCGAGACCCATTTCCGTGGCAGCAAGAAGGATCGACTGGGCGGTGACGCCGACATCGCGGATGAACAGCGGCCGGTTGTCATTGATGTTCATGTCCTGGCAGATCACGATAAAGGCGGTCGGCTCTTTTCCGGGATGGGGGAGGGTCAGCTGCGGCAGCTTTCTTGCCCAGATCGTGGCTTTCTGCAGTTCATCAACGATCTCTTTCTCGTATGCCAGCGCGAATTTCAGCGGCTGCTGGTTCATGGAGGAAGCGGACAGTCTGGCGCAGTCGACCATCTCCATCAGCTCTTCTTTCGTTACTTTTCTTGTGTGGTCGTATCCGCGGTAACTGCGGTTCTTGATGATCAGTTCCTTTAATTTCATAAATACCTCCTGAAAACAGCGCGCGCACTGCGCACGGGATAAATGCTTGTGTCCCGGCTTCAGGATCATTGTATCATCAGGCAGATCCGGGGACAATCATAAAGCAATTATAAAACAACAATAAACAGGCCTGCCGGTCAATTGCGCTTAGGCTGAAAACGTGCTATTCTTTTTTCAGAAAGCGCGCAGGCTCCGCCTTTGGCGGCTGCACTTGAGTTTTAATAGGTAATTGCGAAACTCGCTCCGTGAGTTAGCAATCCTGAACAAAACAAGGTCGAAATTCGGCTATGCCGGATTTCATTGATCA
>JBGUOI010000074.1:0-5194 GCA_045118075.1 Porcincola sp.
TGTTTAGAATTCTATCGGATACCATGATAAAATTCAAGTGTTAATTCAAAAATATCATGGACTTTTTAGAAAGATGCAAATATCATAAGAAGCGTAAAGGAACCGGTTATTAAAAATGCCCGTAGGCCTGGTTCCCGAAAGGAGACTGATATGAACCCCGGAGCTGATCTGCACTTACATTCCGTTTATTCCGAAGACTCCGATGCCTCCGTTGAGAGCATGGTCCTGGCAGGGATCGATGCCGGCCTGGATACAATGTGCTTTACCGAACACATCGACCTGGATTTTCCCGGACCGGCCGGTGCCTGGGAGGCCGATCCGGCCGCTTACGGCGCAGCCATCTCTGATGCCCGGGGAAAATACGCAGACCGCATCCATCTTCTTTTCGGCGCCGAGTTTGGTATGCAGATGGGCCTGGCATCCCGCTATGAAGCGCTGGAAAAAAAACATGGGTTTGATTTCATTCTCGCTTCCGTCCACCTGCTGGACCGGAAAGACCCTTACTATCCCGAGTTTTGGGAGGGAAAAGAAGAAAGCAGCATCATCCGGTACTACTTTGAGACCATCCTTGAAAACATCCGTCTCATGGATACTTACGATTCCCTGGCCCACCTGGATTATGTCGTGCGCTACTCTCCCTCCCGCGGAGCTTCCTACCACTGGGAAGACCATAAGACAGTCATCGATGAGATCCTGACGCACATCATCCACCGGGACAAAGCGCTGGAGATCAATACTTCGCCTTACCGGAAAGGCTTTGCCTATCCCAATCCGTGCGGCGGTATTCTTCAGCGATACAAAGATCTCGGCGGCAGGCTCATTACTATCGGTTCCGATGCACATACTCCGAAGGACGTGGCTGCCGGAATCGAAAAAGCCGCTGCTCTTGCAAAGAGCACCGGCTTTAACACCTGTCAGGTCTTTATCGGTCACGAGCCGCATGAACGGCCGCTTTAAGATCCCGCCTTCGGGCGGGTTTTTTTATCTGATCTTTATGCTTCTTCAAGAAGACTGTCATAGAGTTTCTCATACTCTCTTGCGGAAGCATCCCAGGAGAAGTCAGCCGCCATCGCCCTGTCAATGAGTTTGTTCCACTCCCGCTTGTGGTTGTAGAACACATCCATGGCGTACTTCACGGTGTAGAGCATCTCATGCGCGTTGTAATTGGCAAAGCTGAAGCCCGTTCCCTTGCTCTCATACTCGTTGTACGGCTCCACCGTATCCTTCAGGCCGCCGGTTTCACGTACGATCGGAACCGTGCCGTAGCGAAGGCTCATCAGCTGCGACAGTCCGCACGGCTCGAACAGCGAAGGCATCAGGAACGCATCGCAGGAAGCGTAGATCTTGTGTGAAAGTGCTTCGGAATAGAATATGTTCGCGGAGACCTTTCCCTGGTACTTCCAGGCGAAATGGCGGAACATGTTCTCATAGCGCTCCTCACCGGTTCCGAGCACTACGAACTGGACGTCCAGCTGGCACATCTCATCCATCATGTAGGCGATCAGATCGAAGCCCTTCTGGTCAGTCAGGCGCGAAACGATGCCGATCATGAACTTGCGGTCATCCTGCTCGAGTCCGAGTTCCTTCTGAAGCGCCTTCTTGTTTTTCACCTTCTCTTTGCGGAAGTTCCTGGGCGTATAGTTTTTCTCGATATACTTATCCGTCGCGGGATTATACTCATCGTAATCGATGCCGTTCACGATACCGGAAAGGACATTGGAACGGGCTCTCATCAGACCGTCCAGACGTTCCCCGTAGAACGGTGTCTTGATCTCCTCCGCGTAGGTTTTGCTGACGGTAGTCACCGCGTCCGCATAAACGATGCCGCCCTTGAGGTAATTCGCGTCACCGTAAGCTTCCAGTTTATCCGGTGCAAAATAGGAAGAGGACAGTCCCGTGATATCCTTCACCGTCTTCATATCCCATACGCCCTGGAATTTCAGGTTGTGGATCGTGATGATGGATTTGATGTCCCTGAAGAAATCTCCCTCATGGAAACTGTCTTTCAGGTATACGGGCACCAGGCCTGTCTGCCAGTCATGGCAGTGGACGATGTCCGGTTTAAACCCGATCACCGGCAGCGCTGAAAGCGCGGCTTTGGAGAAGAATGCGAATTTTTCGATATCCTGGTAGATATTGCCGTAAGGCATGGGTCCTGCGAAATAGTACTCATTGTCGATGAAGTAGAATTTGATCCCGTCATACTCCATCTCCATGATGCCGACATACTGGCTGCGCCAGGCCAGATCCATGTAGAAATGAGTAAGGTAGGTCATTTTCTCCTTCCACTCATCCTTCATGCACATGTATTTGGGCAGGATCACCCGCACATCGTACTTTTTCTTATCAAAACATTTCGGCAGGGAACCTGCCACATCGGCGAGGCCGCCCGTCTTGATGAAAGGCACTACTTCCGATGAGATAAAAAGAATGTTTTTCATAACTGTCATCCTCCGCAAGACATCTGGTCGCAAACAGCCGGAAACGGGCCTTTCCGCCCCTCTGTTATCATAAATTATATCGCATTTTCATACAGGTGAAAAGCATCTTTTAGGCCTTGTCCTGCCTGATCAGGATGCGCATGGCCGCCACACCAACGCGTACAGCCGCTTCTGTATCGAGGCACATCGGATCATCGAGCCCGAGCGCTCTTCGCGTCTGGTTGGCCAGTACAGCCATGACCGATCCGGTGCGGACCTTCCGCACGCTGCCGACGATGAAAAGTGCAGCCGATTCCATCTCGCTTGCCAGGGCGCCGCAGCGGACCCAGGCATCCCATTTGCTCTCGAGTTCGTAAGAGACCGGCATGCTTGAAGGATCGTGCTGCCCGTAAAAGCTGTCTTTGCACTGGAGAACACCCACATGATACCGGGCCCCATCCGCCTGTGCCGCCTCAACCAGGGCATTGACCACCTGGTAATGGGCCACTGCCGGGAATTCGATCGGCGCATATTCCTTACTGGTTCCTTCCATGCGGATCGCGCCGGTGCCGATCGCCAGGTCTCCGCCGAGAACATCTTTGTCCATTCCGCCGCTCGTGCCGATACGGATGAAGGTATGAGCGCCGCAGTGGATCAGTTCCTCGAGTGCGATAGCCGTGGAAGGGCCGCCGATCCCGTGGCTGCACACACTTACTTTCACGCCTTCCATCATGCCGGTATAGATCGTATACTCACGGTTCTCCTTTACGAACCACGACTCGTCAAAATAGGCGGCGATCTTTTCACATCGTCCCGGGTCTCCGCACATCAGGACATACTGACCGATGTCATCTGCTGTGATCTTCAGGTGAAATTCTTCATTCTTTGAATAGACTACGCTCATCTTCTCCTCCTTTGCCGTGATCCGGCGTCTTTTGGCCCTTTTAACGGTCCATACGGATCTGTTCCCTGCGCTCTCTGGCCTGCCGTTTCATCTCTCCGGCGCTTTCCGACACGGTCTTTGTGATGGTCACGCCGCCGAGCAGCCTCGCCAGTTCCTGAATCTGTTCTTCCTCATCCAGCAGCCGGATACTGGTCCTTGCCGTCCCGTCGCTGCTGCTTTTTTCTATCTCAAAATGAGTATCCGCCATGGCGGCGATCTGCGGAAGGTGGGTAATGCAGATCACCTGGTGGGAGGAGGCGATGAGCGCCATCTTCTCAGCCACCTTCTGTGCTGTACGGCCGCTGATCCCGGAATCGATCTCATCGAATATCAGCGTTTCGATCTCATCCTGGTCCGCCATCACGGCTTTGATCGCCAGCATGATCCTGGACAGTTCTCCGCCTGAAGCCACCTCCTGCAAAGGCCGCATGGGTATTCCCGGATTCAGGCTGATCAGGAAGCACACCGCATCCGCCCCATTCTCTGCCGGTTCATCCAGCGGCTTAAAATCAATACTGAACGAAACATCTTCAAAATTAAGGTCCCGAAGTGCATCGGTGATCTTTTTCTCCAGCTCGGCTGCCTTTTCCTTCCGGATGCTGGTGATCTTTCCGCATACATCCTTAAGTTCCGAACGGGTCTTCGCCGCTTCGGAATTCAGCTGCTCGATCCAGGACTCATAATTCTCCAGGCTCTCAAGCTGCTGACGGCGCTGCTCCCCCTCATCGAGGATCGCTTCGATCGTTTTTCCGTACTTCAGTTTCAGCCGGTTGATCAGATCGAGTCTCTCCGAAATGAGAGAAAACTCCTGTTCGTCATAACTGAAATCGTCCATATATCCGGATAATTCGCGTCCGAACTGGGTCCCGAGGTCTTCTACCTGCGAGAGCGTCTCCATCATCTCATCCAGCGCCGGGTCAAACGCAGCCGCGCCGGAAAGGACCCGGAGCGCCCGTGAGACCTTGTCAAGTGCTCCGTCAGATCCATCGGTCAGCTCTCTGACCTGTTCCAGCGATGAGAGAATCTTCTGGCCGTTGGCCATCCTGTGGAACTCCCTCTCTAAAGTCTCATCTTCCCCCGGCTGCAGGGATGCACTCTCGATCTCCGTGATCTCATATTGAAGCAAGTCGATCTTCTGAGCCCTCCCCGATTCATCCATCCGGGTCGAACTGAGCTTCTCCAGCTGGCTTCGCAGCTGTCTGTGGAGCCTCCGGCACTCGTCCGGCAGTGTTCCGAGCTTTTCCTGGGCATACCGGTCAAGCAGCGCCATATGATAAGACGGCCGCAGAAGTGACTGGTGCTGGTGCTGACCATGAATATCGATCAGCCTTGCCGCCGCCTCCCTCAGGAGCGAGGCGGGCACACTCTCCCCGTTGATCCGGTTGATGGTTCTTCCGTTCTGGTATTTTCTGGCCAGAACCAGCATCCCGCCTTCGGTGTCGATCTGCCTGGAGCGCAGCATTGACAGCACTTCCTCGTCATCTGTCTCAAAGATCATCTCCACCAGGGACATATCCGATCCCTGCGGCTGATAATCTTTAAAATTTCCCGATCCCAGCGCCGCCGTGATCGAACCGATGACGATCGATTTTCCCGCACCGGTCTCTCCGGTGAGGATATTAAGGCCTTTCCCGAATGAGATCTCCTCCTCCCGGATCAAGGCCATATTTTTAACATGCAGACTAAGCAGCATCTCTTATTCCCCTATGATCTTCCGGATCTTGCCCATCACCTGGATCGTCTCCTCTACGCTTCTTACCGCGCACATGATGGTGTCATCTCCGGCGATGCAGCCAGCCACCTCGCTCCAGTGCATACTGTCGATCTACGC
>JBGUOI010000075.1:0-2647 GCA_045118075.1 Porcincola sp.
CGCTGTCATCCTCCTACATCATGTATTACTACCAGGACATCATCGGCCTTTCGGCATCATTTGTCGGCTTGATCCTGATGATCGCGCGTGTATTTGATGCCGTAAACGATCCATTTATGGGGATCGTTGTCGCCAAGACAAGAACCAGATGGGGACGATTCCGCCCGTGGCTGGTAAGCGGTACCGTGATCAATGCATTCATTCTGTACGCTATGTTCACTGCTCCTGATCTTTCGAAAGCTTCACTGATGATCTTCTTTGCTGCAGTCTATATCCTGTGGGGTATGTCCTATACCATGATGGACATCCCTTACTGGTCCATGATTCCGGCGATCACCAGTACACCGGAAGATACAGAGAATCTGTCCGTGATCGGACGTACCTGCGCGGGTGTCGGTGCTGCCCTGATCGCTATGGGAACGGTTATCCTGGTCAATAAACTCGGCGGAGGAAATGAACGGATCGGTTTCTCAAGGTTTGCGCTTATTATAGCGATTATTTTCGTGATCACGGAACTGATCTGCGCAGCCGTGGTTCGTGAACGTGAAGTAAAAGACATGAAAACCGCGACGGTTAAAGAGATGTTTAAGGCCCTGTTCTCAAATGACCAGGCCATGGTGGTCGTGCTTGCGATCGTCCTTATCAACAGTGCTCTTTATATTACTTCCAACCTCGTGATCTATTTCTTTAAATATGATATGGGAGGCGAAGCCTGGACTGCCAACTATACTCTTTTCTCCACCGTTGGCGGAGCCTGCCAGATCCTTGGCATGATGATCGTCTACCCGCTCCTGAGGAAAAAACTGACGAACACCGCTATTTTCAAATGCGCGATTTCAGCGGCTGTGAGCGGCTATGTTATTCTTCTGATCATCTGTTTTACGGGAAATGCCGGGTCACTGGGATTTCTTCTTATTCCCGGAGTGCTGATTTTTGCCGCGAACGGTATTTTATCAGTTTTGACAACGGTCTTTCTGTCCAATTCGGTGGATTATGGTGAGATCAAAACGGGGCACCGCGAGGAGAGCGTTATCTTTTCAATGCAGACTTTTGTCGTGAAAGCGGCTTCCGGAGTATCAGTGTTTATTGCCGGCCTTGGACTCGATGCCATCGGACTGGCGGGCAATTCCGATGAGACCGGACCTGTTGCTGCCCAGAGTGCCCAGACACTGCAGGGGCTTCGTCTGCTGATGACGATCATGCCGATGATCCTGCTTGTTGCTGCTGTAATCTTCTTCATTTTCAGATTTAAACTTACAGATGAGACAGTACGTCGGAACGCAGAAGAATTGGCAGGGAGAAAATAAAACGATATGATCAGGATAATCAATGCTGACGAGAACTATGCACGCCGGATGGATGAGGAAGTTATCCCTTACCTGAAAGAAAGAATGGGAGACGGGTATATAGAGACAGTCAAGGATCAGCCTCTGTATTACCGCTCCTTTAAGGCCGATGAGCCCAGGGCTGTTGTCGTTATGGTGCACGGATTCACGGAGGGCATCGGGAAATTCAATGAGATGGTGTGGTATTTCCTCCAAAACGGGTTCAATGTCTGGCAGCTCCAGCTGCGTGAACACGGAAGATCTGCCCGCAGTGTGGAAGATCTGAAAGTGGTGCATATTTCGGATTTCAGGCAGCTGATCCGGGATCTGCACGGTTTTGTGACCGATGTGGTCAGGAAAAGTGAATCCTCCGCAGGGCTTCCGATGATGCTGTATGCTCATTCCATGGGAGGAGGCGTCGGAGCCTGCTATCTGGAGGTGTATCCGAATGATTTTGAGAAGGCCGTGTTAAGTTCTCCGATGCTGGGGATGAACAGCGGGAATATGCCGTTATGGGCTGCCGAAGGTTATGCCAGAGTGATGGAAGTGATCGGCCGGGGAACATCATGGATGCCCGGATCTGTTCCGTTCAGCGGAGAAGAGGATCTTGACAACAGCTGCAGCGACTGTCTGCCGCGTTACCGGTACTGGCTTGAACAGCAAAGAAAAGATGTTCATCAGCAGATGAGCATCTCCACTATCTCAACGGCTCTGGAATTTCTGAAACTGACGCGTTACGCGGTTTCCCGGGCAAATGTGCGTGCCATACGGGCGAAGGTATTGGTTTTTCAGGCTGGACTGGATAATATGGTGGCACCGGAAGGACAGGAGACTTTTGTACGGCTCCTGGGCGAGGCCGGGGAACTGGTTCGTTTCCCGAAAGCTAAACATGAGATCTATTTGTGCAAAGACGAGACCTTGAAAGAATATCTTGAAAAAGTGTTTCGGTTTTTTGATGTGAGTAAAAAAGCAGATGCTCAGAGCTGATAACGGCGGCTCTTTTCGTGGACGATCTCGGGCAGCTCGTCGATATAGACCGATACCTGCAATGCCTGCTTGATAATATGGGCGATTTCGGGATCGATCTCGGGATAATCCGGTTCAATGTAGTGGGTTCCGTTAAGGAAACAAAGACATAGCCGGAAGATGTTGGCTTCGGAGCTGCTGCTCGAAGCCTCATTGATCTCGAGCTGCTCTTTGATCAGCGAACAGTCTTCATCGCCGCCGATGGTCATCTCATTGAGCGTGATCAAAAGCTCGGCGAAGTGGTATTCATCCCATGTGGCGGTATACATGCATTTGGCCAGACTTTTTGTGAAAAA